>NZ_JBSGET010000002.1:0-167041 GCF_053603035.1 Kitasatospora sp. NPDC004272
GGCGGGGCCGGCGGGCGGGCCGCGGGGCCGGCTTCGAACAGGCGGCGGACGGGCCCCGGACGGCCGGCGGGAGGCCCCCGGCGCGCGCCCGTCACCTTGAGTTCAGAAATTGAACACATACGAGGGATTGACGTGGCCGAAACCTCCAAGCAATATCTACAACGACACGGGATAGCGGGGAACACCCACCCATCCCCGGTCGGGTGATTTCGAGTATGAACGAATCACCCGACCATCCCGTTACGCTTCCGACACCACAGTGAGTCACTGTCCGGCCGTCTCGACGCTGCGGCGGCCCGACTCCGACGTGGTGGACGGACCGGCGGTCGATCGTTGAGGGTCGGTCGGACCGCCAAACCGGGCTGCCGGTGCCGCCGCTGGTACGGCGCGGCACCGGCGGTCGCGTTTCCCCGCCGTCCGCGGCACCCCGGTCACCCCGACCACCTGCGCCCGGGGTGCCGCGGCCCGGCGCCGCCTCCTCCCCGTGTCCGCTCCCAGGGAGTGCCCAGCCCGGCTCGGTAGAGTGTCCGTACCGGGCGGCCGGCCGGCAGCCACCCTCTCAATGCCTTCGCGGAGTGAACGCACGTGCCACCCCTGCTCAGCATCGTCCTGCCCGTTCACGGCGTGGAACGCTTCCTGCCGCAGTGCCTGGACTCGCTCCGGGCGGAGGGGGCCGCGCCCGGCGAGGTCGAGCTGATCGCGGTGGACGACCGCTCCCCCGACAACTGCGGCGCCCTGCTGGACGCGCACGCCGCCGGCGACCCCCGGATGCGGGTGCTGCACCTGGCCGAGAACCAGGGGCTCGGCGGCGCCCGCACCGCCGGGCTGGCCGAGGCCACCGGCACCTACGTCTGGTTCGTCGACAGCGACGACTGGCTGCCCGAGGGCAGCATCGACGCCGTGCTGGCCGAGCTGCGCGCCGAGACGGCCCGCGAGCTGCCCGCCGACGTGCTGCTCACCGACTTCGTCCACGTCTACCCGGACGGCGGCCGGGAGCCGAACCCGTGGCGCAAGGTGCTGGCCGGCTCCCCGCTGGTGTCCGGCTGCACCGCCGCCGAGCACCCGGCGCTGTTCAACGCCGTGCTGGCGGTGTGGAACAAGGTGATGCGCCGCGCGTACCTGCTCGGCCTGGACGTGCACTTCGGCCGCGGCCACTACGAGGACATCTCGGTCACCTACCCGCTGCTGCTGGCCGCCGACCGGCTGCTCTACCTGGACCGGCCCTGCTACAACTACCGGCGCGGCCGCCCCGGCGCGATCACCGCCACCGCCTCCGCCAAGCACGCCGACGCCTTCGCCCAGTACGACGCGATCTTCGCCTTCCTGGACCGCTGCGAGCGCGCGGACGCCCTGCGCACCCTGGTCTTCGACCGCACCGTCAAGCAGGCGCTCACCGTCTACGACAGCCCCGGGCTGGTCCCGGTCGGGCTGCGCCCCGAGTTCTTCGCCCGGATCACCGGCCACTTCGCCAAGCACCGCCCGGACGGCTACCAGTACCCGTCCGGGGTGCGCGGCGTCCAGTACCGGCTGGCCGCCCGCGGCTCCCGGCGCGCCTACGCCGAGCTGCGCCGCGGCGGCCGGCTGCCCGGCGCGGTCAAGCGCGGCACCAGGGCGGTGGCGCCCGGGGTGAAGCGGGCCGTCCGCAGCGGGGCCCGGTTCACCGCGTACAACGCCTTCAAGCGGCTGCCGATCGACCAGAACCTCGCCGTGTACGCGGCGTACTGGCACCGCGGCTACGCCTGCAACCCGGCGGCGATCTACGCCAAGGCCAAGGAGCTGGCCCCGCAGGTGCACGGGGTGTGGGTGGTGGAGAACGCCGAGCGGGCCGCCACGCTGCCCGCCGGGGTGCCGTACGTGATCGTCAACACCCCCGCGTACCTGCGGGCGATGGCCACCGCCAAGTACTTCGTCAACAACGTGAACTTCCCGCACACGATGACCAAGCGCACCGGCACCGTGCACGTGCAGACCCAGCACGGCACGCCGTTGAAGGCGATGGGCATGGACCTGGTGGACCGGCCGCTGGCCGCGGACGGGATGGACTTCGAGCGGCTGCGCGAGGTGGTCGGCCGCTGGGACTACCTGGTCTCGCCGAACCCGCACACCAGCAAGCACTTCGCCCGGGCCTTCCCCGGCACCTACCAGGTCCTGGACACCGGCTACCCGCGCAACGACCGCCTGGTGCTGGCCACCCCCGAGCAGTGCGTGGACGCCCGCCGGGCGCTGGGCATCGCCGACGGGCAGCGCACCGTGCTGTACGCGCCGACCCACCGCGAGTCGCGCGGCGGCTACCTGCCGCTGCTGGACCTGCCCGCGCTGGCCGGGCGGCTCGGCCCCGGCTGGACGGTGCTGGTGCGCACCCACTACTTCCACGAGGGCGGCGCGGGCGACCTGACCGCCGCCCCGGGCGCGGCCACCCTGCTGGACGTCTCCGACCACCCCTCGGTCGAGGACCTCTACCTGGCCGCGGACACCCTGGTCACCGACTACTCCTCGATGATGTTCGACTACGCGGTGCTGGACCGGCCGATCGCCGTGTACGCCCCCGACTGGGAGGAGTACCAGGAGGTCCGCGGCGTCTACTTCGACCTGATGAAGGAGCCGCCCGGCGCGGTCACCACCGAGCAGGACGCGCTCACCGAGGCGCTGCTCGCGGGCGACCCGGAGCCGGAGGCCCGGCAGCGCTTCCGGGAGCGGTTCTGCCCCTGGGACGACGGCCGGGCCGCCGAGCGGGTGGTCAGCCGGATCTTCCCGGTCCGCGCCTGACCCGTCCCGTCCCACCCCTTGAGACGCGATCCGTCCACCGGGTGGGCGTGACAAGGATCGCAGCCCCGCGGCGGCGGCGGATGTGGACGAAGCGCGGGGTCCATGTCGTAGTCTGCGGTCCGTTGCCCAGTGGTCCGGCCCGGTCCGGGCCGCGCGCCTCGCCCCGCGGCGAGACCCCGGCCGGGGAGGCTCCCCGGCCGGACCCGTTCATCCGGCCAGGGAGGGCCAACACCGTGATCGACCTCGTCACCAAGCTCGTGCTCAAGCCGCTCGCGAAGGCCCTGTACCGGCCGACGATCGAAGGCCTGGAGAACGTGCCGCGCAAGGGCGGGGTGATCCTGGCGAGCAACCACCTGTCGTTCGTGGACAGCGTGGTCATCCCGCTGGCCGCGCCGCGCCAGGTGTTCTTCCTCGCCAAGGCCGAGTACTTCACCGGCACCGGCCTCAAGGGCGCGGTCTCCCGGTTCTTCTTCACCCACGTGATCAACGCCGTCCCGGTGGAGCGCGGCAGCGTCCGGGCCGCCACCGCCTCGCTGGACGAGGGCCTGGAGATCCTGAACTCCGGGCGGGCCTTCGGCATCTACCCCGAGGGCACCCGCTCGCTGGACGGCCGGCTGTACCGCGGCAAGACCGGCGTGGCCTGGCTGGCGCTGACCGCCGGCGTCCCGGTGGTGCCGGTGGCGCTGGAGGGCCCGCAGCACATCCTGCCGGTCGGCAAGCGGATCCCCCGGCTGCGGAAGATCAGCGTCAAGTTCGGCGAGCCGCTGCACTTCGACGAGCTGCACGGCCAGGCCCGCTCGGCCAAGGCCCGCCGCCAGGTCACCGACGAGGTGATGGCCGCCATCCAGGCGCTCTCCGGCCAGGAGCCCGCCGAGCAGTACAACGAGTCGCCCAAGGCCGCCTGACGCCCCGCCGGCGGGCGCCGCCGCTTCAGGCGGCGGGCACCGGCACCGGGGGCGCCTCGCGGTGGGTCAGTGCGGCGTAGCGGCCGCCGCGGGCGAGCAGTTCCTCGTGGGTGCCGAGTTCGGCGATCTCGCCGCGGTCGAGGACGGCGATCTGGTCGGCGTCCCGGACGGTGGAGAGCCGGTGCGCGATGGTGAGGGTGGTGCGGCCCGCCGCGAGGGCGTCCAGGGCCTGCTGGACGGCGTGCTCGGTCTGGTTGTCCAGGGCGCTGGTGGCCTCGTCCAGGACCAGGATGGGCGGGTTGCGCAGCACGGTGCGGGCGATCGCCAGACGCTGCTTCTCGCCGCCGGAGAAGCGGTAGCCGCGTTCGCCGACCATGGTGTCGTAGCCGTCCGGGAGGGCGGCGATCATGTCGTGGATCTGGGCGGCCCGGGCGGCCTCGACCAGTTCGGCGTCGGTGGCGTCGGGCTTGGCGAAGCGCAGGTTGTCGGCGACCGAGGCGTGGAACAGGTAGGTCTCCTGGGAGACCACGCCGACGGCGCGGGCCAGCGTCTCGAAGGACAGCTCGCGCACGTCCACCCCGTCGATCAGGACCCGGCCGCCGGTGGCGTCGTACAGCCGGGGCACCAGGTAGGACAGCGTGGACTTGCCGGAGCCGGTCTCGCCGACCACGGCGAGCGAGCCGCCGGCCGGGACGGTCAGGTCGATGCCGGTCAGGGTGGGGCGGTCCTGGTCGGGGCGGTAGTGGAACTCGACGTCCTCGAACCGGACGTCGCCGCGGATCTCGGCCAGCCGGACGGGGCGGGCCGGTTCGTCGATCTCCACCGGCAGGTCGAGGTACTCGAAGATGCGCTGGAACAGGGCGAGCGAGGTCTGCACCTCCACGCCGGTGGAGAGCAGGCTCACGGTGGGCCGGAACAGGCCCTGCTGGAGCGAGACGAAGGCGACCAGGGTGCCCAGCGAGACGATCGGCGCCCCGGCGGCGGAGGCCAGGCCGGCCGCCCAGTAGATCAGGGCGGGCATCGCGGCCATCACGATCCCGATGGTGGACATCCGCCACCGCCCGGCCATGCTGGAGCGCACCTCCAGGGCGGCCAGTTCGTCGGAGCGGTCGGCGAACTCGCGGGTCAGCGAGCCGGAGCGGCCCATGGTGCGGCCGAGCAGGATGCCGCTGACCGACAGCGACTCCTGGACGGCGGAGGAGAGTTCGGCGAGTTGGCGCTGCCGCTCGCCGGTGATCTTCTTGCGCTCCCGGCCGACCCGGCGGCTGATCCAGACGAACACCGGGAGCAGCAGCAGCGAGACGATCGTCAGCCGCCAGTCGAGCGCGACCATCGCGGCCACGCTGGCCACCACCGCGGTCAGGTTGGACACCAGCGAGGTGGCGGTGCCGGTGACGGTGGCCTGCATGCCGCCGATGTCGTTGGCGATCCTGGACTGCACCTCTCCGGTGCGGGTGCGGGTGAAGAAGGCCAGCGACATCCGCTGCAGGTGCCGGTAGACGGAGGTGCGCAGGTCGTGCATGACGCGCTGGCCGACGGTGGTGGAGATCAGCGTCTGCAGCACGTTCAGCACGCTGGTGACCACGGCGGCGGCGATCATTCCGAGCGCGAGCAGGCTGAGCAGCCCGGTCCGCCCCTGCGGTATCGCGGTGTCCAGCACCGCGCGCAGCAGGAACGGCGTCACCACCGAGACCACGGCGGACGCCGCGACCAGCAGCCCCACCACCCCCAGCCGCCCTGCGTACGGCCGGAACAGCCGCAGGATCCGCCGCACCTGGGCGGGCTGCCCGCCCTTCCCCTCGGGCGGGGTCCAGTCGATCCGGTTCAGCTGCACGGGGACCTCCTGGGGGTCGGTGGGGGCGGGGACGGGCCGAGTTTAACGAGCCTTGCTCACCATTAGCAAACCTAAATTTCCTGGCATTCCCGGCGCGCCGGTCCCCCGCGCACCCCGCCCGGGGCTCGTAGCCTGGGGCCATGGCGGACGCCACACCCGGCGGCGGGCCGGACGACAGCCCCCGGGGGAGCGGCGCCGAGGCCGTTCCCCTCCCCACCTGGGGCAAGGCACTCGGCTGGTGCGGCGTCGCCGGGCTGATCTACCTGCTGGTGTGCGCGGTGGGCATCATCAGCAGCGGCTTCGCGGGCCTGGGCGGCGACGCGGCGCACACCCTGTTCGCGTTCGCCGCGAACCCGTGGGTCGGGCTGAGCGTCGGCGTGCTGGGCACCGTCCTGATCCAGTCCTCGACCACGACGACGGCCATCGCCGTCACCGCCGTGGGCTCGGGCGCGCTGCCCATCCGGGGCGCGGTCCCGATCATCCTGGGCGCGAACGTCGGCACCACCGTGACCACCAGCCTGGTCGCGCTGACCTTCCTCGGGAACCGCGCCGAGTTCCGCCGGGCGCTGGGCGCCTCGACCGTCCACGACTTCTACAACTGGCTGGCACTGCTGCTCTTCTTCCCGGTCGAACTGCTCTGGCACCCGCTGGAGCGGCTCAGCGGGCGGCTGACCGACGCGCTGTACGGCACCGACTGGCTGCCGAACCCGGCCCACTTCAACGTCGTCCGGGCCGCGACCCGGCCGGTGGAGCAGGCGGTGGTCCGGGCGAGCGCGCACCTGGACGACACCCTCGGGCCGCTGGCGGTCATCGGGATCGGCGCCGTGCTGATCCTGGTCGCCGTCCGCTACCTGGGCCGGCTGCTCAAGCTGCTGATGGTCGGCCGGGCCCGGGACGCGCTGGTCGCCGCCGTCGGCCGCAACCGCTACCTGGCGATGGCCTCGGGCATGGGCGTCACCGTCGTCACCCAGTCGTCGACCATCACCACCTCGGTGCTGGTGCCCTTCGCCGGGGCGGGCGTCCTGACGCCCGCGCAGGTGTACCCGGTCGTCGTGGGCTCCAACCTGGGCACCACCTTCACGGTGGTCTTCGCGGCGTTCGCGGGCGTCGGGGCGGACGCGCGGATCGGCCTGCAGGCGGCCTTCGTGCACCTGCTCTACAACCTGTTCGCCATCCTGGCGATCTACGTGGTCCCGCTGCTGCGGCCCGTCCCGCTGTGGTGCGCCGAGAACCTCGCCCGGGTCGCCTCCGCGCACCGCTGGGTGCTCGCCCTCTACCTGGGCACCGTCTTCGTCGCACTGCCCGCGCTGGTCATCGTGCTGGTGGGCGTGGTCTGACCGGCCGGGACGCCGCGGACGGCGGCCCGGCCGACGGCCGCTACGGCTTGCGGTAGTCGCGCCCCGCCGTGTTGGAGATCTTGCCGAGACCGCCCGGCGGCAGGAGCCTCGCGGCGGCGACCGCGGCCCGGTAGCGCTTGCTGGGGACGCAGAGCGGGCGGTTGCGGGCCAGGTCGCGCAGGGAGTCGTCGACGACGCGGTCGGCGGTGAGCCAGCCCCAGGCGGGGATCGAGGAGGTGCCCATGCCGGCCCGCTGGTGGAACTCGGTGCGGGTGAAGCCGGGGCAGAGGGCCTGCAGGCGGACGCCGCTGCCGGCCAGGTCGCGGGCGATGCCGAGGGTGAAGTTGACCACCCACGCCTTGGTGGCGCCGTAGGTGCCGCGCGGCAGGAAGGCGGCGACCGAGGCGACGTTGACGACGCCGCCGAAGCCGCGCTCGCGCATGCCGGGGACGGCGGCCGTGGTGAGCCGCAGCACGGCCTCGATGTGGACCTTGAGCATGTCCAGCTCGTCCTGCACGGGGACGTCCAGGTAGGTGCCGCGGTGGCCGAACCCGGCGTTGTTGACCAGCAGGTCGACGGGGCGGTCGGCGTCGCGCAGCCGGTCCTCGACGGTCTCGATGCCGGCCTCGGTGGCGAGGTCGGCGGTCAGCGTCTCGACCCGGACGCCGTAGCGGGCGGAGAGCGCGGTCGCGGCGGCGGTCAGGCGTTCGGTGTCGCGGGCGACCAGCACCAGGTCGCGGCCGTCGCGGGCCAGGCGGGCCGCGTAGGCGGCGCCGATGCCGGCGGTGGCGCCGGTGATGAGAGCGGTGGTCATGGCCCCGACCGTACCGGGCGGTAGTCCGGGGCCGCATCGACCGACCGGACCACGGACGCCTCGGCCCTTCGGGCGACCCCGGCGGGGCCGGCGGCGCGCCCCGCCCCGGCGTTGGTCGGATCACCCTACGGTTTCGGGCAGCGCCGCCGTCCCACGCGGCGTCCGTACCTTCCAGGAGAACTGATGTCCGTTCGGCTCCACGTCCGCTCCATAGAAGTCGCACCGCCGGTCCGTCCGCGCCGCCCCGCTCGGCACTGACGGCCCGGCACCGCCTCCGCACGCCCGGGCCCGCCCCTCCCAGGGGCCGGGCCCGACGCGCGTCCGGAGGCGGGGCGCCGGGGGTGCGTCAGTACGGCTTGACCAGCACGTGGGCGGCGCCGGGGATGCCGACCTTCAGCAGCTCGTCCTCCTCGGGGGTGGTCGCCGAGCCGGTCTCCTGCTTGAGGACCGCGCGGGAGAGCGACTGGACGAACATCGCGCGCGGGCGGCGGCGGGCCTCCCAGGCGTCCAGCGCGGACGGCACGTCCGCGGCGGCGTCCAGCTCCTGGGCCAGCACCAGGGCGTCCTCGACGGCCATCGCGGCGCCCTGCGCCAGGTGCGGGGTGGAGGCGTGCGCGGCGTCGCCGGCCAGCGCCACCCGGCCGACGTGCCAGGGCTCCTCGACGGTGACCTGGGAGATCCGCGAGTACACCACCGCGGCCGGGTCGGTGACGTGGGTGAGTGCCTCGGCGACCGGGCCGGAGAAGCCGGCCAGCCGCTCGGCGAGCTGCTCGTGGGCCCGCTCCGGGTCCGGGCGGAAGTCCTCGGCCTCGGCGAACACCGCGCCCAGGTACATGAGTTCGGGGGTGATCGGGGTGAGCAGCGCCTTCGCGGCCTGGTTGCCGGTGCTCATCACCACGCCCTGCACCTCGTCCTGCCGGGGCACGGTGACCCGCCAGTTGGCGAAACCGGTGTACTCGGGGCGGTAGCGGTCGCCGTACAGGCGGGTGCGCAGCGGCGAGCCGATGCCGTCGAAGCCGACCACCAGGTCCCAGCGGCCGGTCGAGCCGTCGGACAGGGTGACGTCCACGCCCTCGCCGTCGTCGGCGAGTTCGGCGATGGTGGTGCCGAAGCGGACGGTCGCGCCGGCCTCGGCGGCGGCCCGGCCGAGCACCTGGGCCAGCGCCGGGCGGGGGATGCCGTTGTTGGCGGGGGCACCGTCCATCCGGGGCTGCGGGATCTTCGCCAGGGGGTTGCCGGCCGGGTCGCAGATGGTCAGCACCTCCCATTCGAAGCCGACCTCCAGGCACTGCTCCAGCACGCCGAGTTCGCGCATCACGTGCAGCGCGTTGGAGGGCTGGATGATGCCGACGCCGAGCGCGTCGAGCTGCTCGCGGAGTTCGGCCACCTCGACGGTGTGGCCGCGCCGGGCCAGCGCGGTGGCGAGGCTGAGACCGCCTATGCCGCCGCCGTGGACGAGGACGCGCAGGGGTGTTGCCATGGTCTCTCCGTGGGTTCGGGGGGACGGCCCGGGCGGGGGCGCGGGCCGTGCGGGTGCGGCGGGGCCGCCGGGTCAGCCGACGGGCATCGCCATCAGGTGGTCGACCAGGGCCAGCAGGGCGTCCCGGCCGAACGACCGCTCGCGGACGTCGCCGACCAGCATCGGCACGTGCGGGTCGAGGTCGAGGGCGGCCCGGATCTCGGCGTCGCTGCGGGTGTTGACGCCGTGGAAGCAGTTGATCGCCACCACGAACGGGATGCCGCGGCTCTCGAAGAAGTCGATCGAGGCGAAGCTGCTCTCCAGCCGGCGGGTGTCGGCGATGACGACGCCGCCGAGCGCCCCGTTGACCAGGTCGTTCCACATGAACCAGAACCGCTCCTGGCCGGGCGTGCCGAACAGGTACACCACCAGCTCGGGGCTGACGGTGATCCGGCCGAAGTCCAGGGCGACCGTGGTGGTGGTCTTCTGGTCGACCCCGGACAGGTCGTCCACGCCGACGCTGGCGGTGGTCAGGTACTCCTCGGTGCGCAGCGGCGCGACCTCGCTGACCGAGCCGACCAGGGTGGTCTTGCCGACGCCGAAGCCGCCGGCGATCAGGATCTTGACCGCGGCCGCGGCGGCCGGGGTGTTCGTCATCTCAAAGCCTCCTCAGGCCCTCACGTACGGCGGCCAGCAGGCCGCGGTCGGCGCCGCCCGCGGCCCGGGCCACCGAGATCGGGGCCCGGGCCTTCAGGAGGCCCTGCGCGACGAGGTCGCCGAGCAGGATCTTGGTGACCGAGACCGGCAGGTCGAGGTCGGCGGCGACCTCGGCCACCGCGGCCGGGGTCCGGCACCGGTCGATGATCATCCGGTACTCGGGCTGCAGCCGGGCGGGCCGGACCGGCGCGCCGTAGGCGTCGACCGGGTCCGGCACGCTGGTGAGCAGGGTGATGAGGGTGAGGTCGTCACGCTCGGGCGCGGTGCGGCCGCGGGTGATCGTGTACGGCCGCACCATGCTGTCGGCGCCGTCGTCCCCGTCCTCGTACTCGTACTCGTCGTCCCAGGGGAGCGCGTTCACACGCGTTGCCCGCTGCGGGCCCCGAACGCGTTGAAATCGCCGCGCTGCGGGGTGCTGAGCTTCTGGCCGACCTGCTGGACCAGGTTGTGCATGGCCAGCGACATGACCTCGGCGTCGACGTCCTGCGAGGCGATCACGGCCAGGTGGGTGCCCGAACCGGCCGCGATGACGAACAGCCAGAGGTCGGCGAGTTCGACGATCACCTGGTGCACCGGGCCGCCGGCGAACAGCTGGCCCACCCCGCGGGCGAGGCTCTGCTGGCCGGTGGCGACCGCCGCGAGCCGCTCGGCGTCGGAGCGGTCGATGGTGCGGGAGTGACCGACCACGAGGCCGTCGTCGGAGAGCAGCACGGCGTTCTTGGTGCCGGCCACCGAGTCCACCAGGCCGTCCAGCAGCCAGTCGAGGTCCTGGTGGGTGGCGGTAGTGCGCGTCATGACCGATCTTCTCTCGTCGGGATGTGGTTGTTGTTCCAGCCGTCGGCCGGGCCGGTCCGCTCCTCGGTGCCGAGGGTGTCGGCGGCCGGGTCGGCCGGGCCGCCGCGCGCCTCGCGGGAGCGCCGCTGGAACGCACCGATCGCTGCTCCGGCCCGTCGGGGGGCCGGTCGGAACAGCGGGTTCTCGTCCCAACGGGGCGGTGCGGGTGCTTCCTTGGGAGCGGCGGGATCGATCCGCAGCTCGTCGACCAGGCTGGCCTGGCGGACCCGGCGCGGCAGCGGGGGCTCTCCGCCGGGCGGCGGGTACGCCCCCTCGGGGAACGGGGCGGGGGCCGTCGGCGGTTCGACGGACCCGGGCCAGGCGGGCTCGGGGTGGTGCCCGGCGGGCAGCGCGTACGGGACGGGCGCGGGCTGCAGCGGCAGCACCGCGTCGGGGAACGGCTGCTCGTGGCCGGCCGCCCGGTAGTCCTCCTGCGGCCCGCCCGGCTGCTCGTGCTGCGGGTACGGGTCGGCGGAGAGGTACGGGTCGACCGGGAGGTACGGCTCCGCGGCGGGGTACTGGTCCACGGCCGGTGCCTCCTGGAGTTCCGGCGGCATGCTGTACGACACCGAGACCGGTTCGGACCCGGCGGTGAGCGCGGTGACGCCGGCCAGCGCCTGGCCGCGGTTGCGGGTCGGCAGGCCGCCGGAGGGCTGCGCGGGGACGATGGTGGGCCGGGCGTTCGGGTCGGGGACGATCAGCTCCTCGGGGACGAGCACCACGACCCGGGTGCCGCCGAACGCGGACTGGCGGAACTCGACCCGCAGGCCGTGCTGTTCGGCGAGCCGGGAGATGACGTAGAAGCCGAGGCGGATGTCGTCGCCGCGGGCCAGCACGTCGGCGCGCGGCGGACGGGCCATCATCTCGTTGGCGGCGTCGATCTGGTCCTCGTCCATGCCCAGGCCGCGGTCCTCGACCTCGATCGCGACGCCCCGGCTGACCCGGCCGGCCCGGACCTCGACCGGGTTCGGCGGGCGGGAGAAGGTCAGCGCGTTCTCGATCAGCTCGGCGAGCACGTGGGCGACCGGGCCGACGGCCCGCTCGGAGATCCACGGGCTGCCCTCCAGGTCGATGCCGACCCGCTGGTAGTCCTGCACCTCGCCCTGGGCGGAGCGCATCACGTCCAGCAGCGGGACCGGCTTGCGCCAGCGCCGGTGCGGGGAGCCGCCCGCCAGGATGACCAGGTTCTCCTCGTAGCGGCGCAGGCGCGCGGTGAGGTGGTCGAGGTCGAACAGGCCCTCCAGGAACTCCGGGTCCTCGTGGCGGCGTTCGAGTTCGTCGAGCTTCTTGAGCTGCTGGCCGATCAGCTGCTGGGTGCGGCGGGCGATCCGCTGGAGCAGCCGCTCGTAGGCGCGGTGCTGCTCGGCCTGGGCGACGGCGGACTGCACCGCGCTGCCCCGGGCCAGGTTGAACGCCTCGGCCAGCTTGGCGAGTTCGTCCCCGGTGCGGCCCCACGGGTCGGGGGCGACGGCCCGGGCGTGCTCCTCCGGGTCGACCTGCTCGCCGTTGCCGAGCCGTTCGACGACCGCGGGCAGCGTGGCCTGGAGGTCCTCGGCCTGCTCCTGGAGCCGGCCGATCCGGCGGCGCAGGGTGCGGGTGATCCGCCAGGAGGTGACGGCGACCACGATGACGGCGATCAGGCCGATGACGGTGGTCAGGATCAGCCGGACGGCGAGCGAGATGATGCTGCTCTTGCCGTGGTCGACCACGTAGGCGGTGCGGTACTCCAGCAGGTCGACGATCTGCGGGTTGAGCGCGTCGACGGCCTGCCGCCAGGCGGTCCGGTCCCCGGTGAGGGCGATCCGGCCGTTGCGGTCGGCGGCGGCGGGCGCGAGCAGCTGCCGTTCGACGTCGCCCTTGGCCTTCCAGGCGGAACTGTCGGTGATCTTCTTCCACTTGGCGGCCTGGTCGGCGGCCAGGTAGGG
Source organism: Kitasatospora sp. NPDC004272 (assembly GCF_053603035.1). Classification (NCBI taxonomy): domain Bacteria; kingdom Bacillati; phylum Actinomycetota; class Actinomycetes; order Kitasatosporales; family Streptomycetaceae; genus Kitasatospora; species Kitasatospora sp. NPDC004272. The sequence continues at coordinate 12,592 of NZ_JBSGET010000002.1, forward strand.
CCCGACCTTGGTGCCGAACTGGAAGTCCTGCTCGGCGACGGCCTGCCGCAGCTGCTGGTAGTCCTCGGCGCTCAGGCTGCCGGCGGGCCAGCCGCGGGCCAGCAGGGCGTCCGAGCGGGAGATCATCTCCTTGCCCCAGAACAGGTCGACCAGCGGCGCGGAGATGGTGGTCATCCGGCCGTTGTCGACGTGGCTGAGCGCGGCGAACAGCTTGAGGTCGACCGCGATCAGGTCGGTGTAGTAGCCGTAGACCGCGGCCTGCTGCTGCTCACTGCCGCTGTCGACCAGGGCGCGCTGGGCGGGCAGTTGGTTGATGGACTGCCGGGCGACTCCGACGGCCTCCTTGACTTCGTCCGGGGCGTCGGAGGCGGCCACGTCGGACGCCTTCTGGAAATCGCGGATGGCCTGGTCGGTCTTGGCGCGCTGGCTGCGCAGCGCGTCGGTGACCCCGCTGTGGGTGGCGAGGACGTCGGCACTGAGGCGCCGTTCCTCCTGCAGGTTGTAGTAGACGATGTTGGACGGCTGGCCGGCCTCCTGCGCGAGCAGGCCCTGGGCCGCCTGGCGCTGGAAGTCCAACAGGAGCTGTCCGCTGGTGACGGCCCACAGTGCGGCCAGGGCCACGCTGGGGACGATGGCCAGCACGAGCAGGGTCGCGCGGAGCGAGAGCCGGCCCGTTCTGATCCGCCGAGAAGCGCGCGTGCGCAGGGCATTCTCCTTGGAGACAACACCAGTTGTTCACAACTGGTCGAATCTGACAGGACACTGACGGATTGATATTAGTCACACGGTATAAGCAGGCGGAAAACCGCTGCCCCGTCCCGGCATAACAGGAGGTCAAGGCCCGGCCTCCCGCTGGCCGAAAACGGCGGACGGACCGCCCGCCCCTCTCCGGGGCGGGCGGTCCGTCCGCTCGCGGTGCGGGCCGGCTCAGGTCAAGCGGCCCTCCCGGGCCGCCTGGTCGGCCCGGCCGCCCGCGCCGACCGGGCCCAGCCGGGTGGCGGCGGTGGCCTTCAACTCCGGTGCCAGCCGGGCCACGTCGCGGGACCCGACCGCGGCGATCAGGCCGGGCAGGAAGCCCCGCAGCGGCTGCATGCCGCGCAGCCACGCCTGGGCGTAGACGTGCGCGGAGCGGCGGGCCAGGCCCGCCACCAGGCGGTCGACGGCCGGGCCGATCGGGTAGGTCCGGTTGGCGGGCCAGGGCAGCTTGGCCCGCATCCGCCGCAGCACGGCGTCCTGGTCGGCGCCGCGCACCATGTCGGTGTCGGTCCAACTCAGGTACCCGACACCGACCTTGACGCCCTGGTGGGCGACCTCGGCGCGCAGCGCGTGCGCGAAGGACTCGACGCCCGCCTTGGAGGCGCAGTACGCGGACATCAGCGGGGCCGGGGTGAGCGCGGCCAGCGAGGCGATCTGCAGCAGGTAGCCGCGGCTCTCGGCGAGCGCGGGCAGGAAGGCCCGGGCGGTGGCCACCGAGCCGAGCAGGTTGACCTCGACCACCCTGGTCCAGGCCCGGTAGTCGCTGTCCAGCAGCGGGCCGCCGAGCGCGATGCCCGCGTTGGCGACCACGGCGTCGATCCGCCCGTACCGGTCCTTGATCCGGTCCGCGGCCTCGGTGAGCGCCGCCAGGTCGGTGACGTCGACCTCCCAGGCGGAGGCGTGCTCGCCGCAGCTGGCGGCGACCGCCTTGAGCTCGGCGGGCTCCAGGCCGACCAGCGCGACCTTGGCGCCGCGCTCGGCGAGCTTGCGGGCCATCAGCGCGCCGAGGCCGCGGGCGGCTCCGGTGATGACGACGACCTGCGAGGACAGCGGCGGTGTCATGCGGTCTCCTCAAGGGGCGTGGTGGCGGCGGCGGTCGGGGGTGCTGTGGCGGGGGCGGCGGTCGGGGGCACCTCGGCGGCCAGGGCGGCGAGGCGGCGGATCTCGGCGGCGATCTCGGCGGGGCGTTCGACGGGGCTCATGTGGCCGGCGCCGGGGAGTTCGAGCAGGCCGCGCGGGTCGGCCAGGGCGGCGGCGATCCGGCGGGCGTGCACCGGCGGGGTCAGCCGGTCGCGGCTGCCCGTGACGACGGCGGTGGGGGCGGCGATCCGGGCCAGGCCGTCGTGCACGTCGAGGGTGTCGAGCACGCCGGCCCAGTGGAAGCGGACCTTCGCCGGGCAGGCGTGCACCACCCGCACGCAGGCGTCGACCCGGTCGGCGGGGGTGGCCGGGCCCATGGTGGCGTACTTGAGCGCGGCCCTGGTGAGCGCCGTGACCGGGCCGAGCGGCAGCCGGGAGCGCAGGATCCGCCGGTGCAGGAAGCGGCGCAGCCGCTCGGCGCGGACGGCGGGCGGCAGCACGGCGAGTTCGGCGACCAGCGCGCCGGGGCCGGTGTTGACCAGCAGGTTGGCGGCGGTGCGGTCGGCGACGCCGGGCCGGTCGCCGGCCGCCATCACGGTCATGCCGCCCATGCTGTGCCCGGCGACCACGGCGCGCCGCCCGGCGGGGACGGTGGCGGCGAGCACCGCTTCGAGGTCGTCGGCGAGCTTGGCGGTGGAGTAGCCGTCGGCGCCGGCGGGGGCGGGGCTGCGGCCGTGGCCGCGCTGGTCGTAGGCGACCACCCGGAAGTCGGCGGCCAGCCGGTTGACCACCGGCGCCCAGAACGCGGTGGAGCAGGTCCAGCCGTGGGCGAGCACCACCAGCGGCGCGCCCGCCGGGCCGTACTCCTCGACGTTGAGCTCGGCGCCGTCGGCGGAGCGGACGGTGCGCACGGCCGCCGGGTCGGGCAGCACGAAGTCGGCGGGGGTCCGGGGGCTCACGCGGTCGGCGGGGGTCCGGGGGCTCACGCGGTCACCGCCTCGACCGGCCGGGGCGCGGCGCGCTTGATCAGCTCGTACTCGGCGAGGTCGACGTGCCGGGTCGCGCGGCGGAAGGCGCTGGTGGAGCCGGGCCACAGCACGGTGTTCTTGCCGCTCTCCTCCAGGTACCAGCTGCGGCAGCCGCCGGTGGTCCACACGGTGCGGTCCATCCGGTGCTGGAGTTCCAGGTTCCACCGGCGCTGGGCGCGTTCGGTGGGCTGCATGGCGGTGGCGCCGAGCGTGTCGAGGGTGGTGAGGGCGTCGATCAGGTAGTTCAGCTGGGACTCGATCATCAGGATCATCGAGTTGTTGCCGAGCCCGGTGTTCGGGCCGATCAGGAAGAACAGGTTCGGGAAGCCGCGCACGGTGGAGCCGCGCAGCGCCTCCATGCCGTCCTTCCAGCTCTCGGCGAGCGAGGTGCCGCCGACGCCGAACACCCGCTCGGCGATCGGCAGGTCGGTGACGTGGAAGCCGGTGCCGAACACGATCGCGTCGACCTCGTGCTCGCTGCCGTCCGCGCCGACCAGGGTGGAGCCGCGCAGCTCGCGCAGGCCGCCCGCGACCACCTCGGTGTTGGGGGCGGCCAGCGCCGGGTAGTAGGTGTTGCTGAGCAGGATGCGCTTGCAGCCGATCCGGTAGTCCGGGGTCAGCTTGGCGCGCAGCGCCGGGTCGGCGACGGCCTTGTGCAGGTGCCGCAGCGCGACCCGCTGGACGAGCCCCAGCAGCTGCGGGCGGCGGACGAACGCGTCGACCTGGAGCTCGCGGATCGCGAACAGCCCGGCGCGGCGCAGCAGCCCGGTCGACGGGAGGTTGGCGTGCAGCCACTTCTCCGGGCTGCTGACCTCGCGGTCGGCGCGCGGCAGGACCCAGGCGGGGGTGCGCTGGAAGACGGTCAGGGCGCCCACGGTCGGCTGGATCGCCGGGATGATCTGGGCGGCGGAGGCGCCGGTGCCGACCACGGCGACCCGCTTGCCCGCGAGGTCGTAGTCGTGGTCCCAGCGGGAGGAGTGGAAGACCTTGCCGGGGAAGGCGTCCAGGCCGGGCAGGTCCGGGACCTGCGGGTCGGCGAGCGGCCCGGCGGCGGAGACCACGGCGTCGGCGGTCCAGTTCCCGGCCGTCGAGGTGACCCGCCAGCGGGTGTGCTCCTCCTCCCAGCGCAGTTCGGTGACCTCGGCGCGCAGGCGCAGGTGCGGGCGCAGCCCGAAGGTGTCGGCGACCCGCTCCAGGTAGGCGCGGATGTCAGGCTGGCCGGAGAACACCCGGGGCCACTCGGGGTTGGGCGCGAACGAGAACGAGTACAGGTGCGAGGGCACGTCGCAGGCGCAGCCCGGGTACGAGTTGTCGCGCCAGGTGCCGCCGACGGCGTCCGCGCGTTCCAGGATCACGAAGTCGGTGATCCCGGCCCGGCGCAGCCGGACGCCGGCGCCGAGGCCGCCGAAGCCGGAGCCGATGACGGCGACCCGGACGTGCGGGACGGCCTCCTGCGCTCCGGGGTCGGTCGCCCGTGCTCCGGGGTCGGTGCCGGGCGCGGGGGGCTGCTTGCTACGGGCTGCCATGGGCGGGCCTCCTGGCGGGGGTGGGGGCGCTGGCGGTGACACCGGATGCTGCCAGTAATCACTGGCGTGTTCGGCAGAGTAGCCCTTGTTGACACCGAGTGGAATAGCGCGGGGCGTCGCTGTTTCCGCGCCGCCCGGCGGCCCTATGCTGACCCGCGTGGCGCAGACCGAGCAGGAGACCGGGCGGGGGGAGGACGGGCGCCCCCGCGCCTACCGGATCGCCGAACTCGCCGAGGCGGCCGGCGTCAGCGTGCGCACCGTCCGCTTCTACCGCGAGCGCCGCCTGCTCCAGCCGCCCCGCAAGGAGGGCCGGATCACCTGGTACGGCGAGCAGCACCTGGACCGGCTCCGCCTGATCGCCGAACTCCTGGAGCGCGGCCACGCCCTGGGCGGCATCGCCGAACTGATCGGCGCCGGGGAGGACGGCCGGGACGTCGCCGAGCTGATCGGCCTGCAGGCCGCGCTGGTCGCCCCCTGGTCCGACGAGACGCCCGTCCACCTCGGCTGGGACGAGCTGCGCGCGGCGTTCGGCGACCAGCTCACCCCGGCCAACACCGCCGAGTCCGTCGCCCAGGGCTACGTCACCGTCCACCCCGACGGCATCACCCACGTCAGCCGCCGCCTGATGGACGCCACCGTCGCCCTGGTCGGCGAGGGCGTGCCGCTGGCCGCCGTCCTGGACGTCAGCCGCCGCGCCGCGGAGTACGCCGACGCGATGGCCGACCTGTTCGTCGCCCTGGTCCACGAGCACCTGCTCGGCGCGCTCACCCGGGTCCAGGACCTCACCCCGGCCGAGGCGGCCCGGCTCACCGAACGGATCCAGCGGGTGCGCCCGCTGGCCCGGGCCGTCAACGACGCCCAGTTCGCGCTGGCGATGGACCGCCGGGTGCGCGCCGAGTACGACGGCCTCACCGCGGAGTGACCGCCCCCGGCCCGTCCCACCCGTCCCCCGCGTCACCTGAGCACCGTCCGCACCGCCCCGGCGTGGGAGAGTGGGGGACGGCGAAGGGAGCACGGGCGTGTTGATGGAGAAGGTCACCGAGATCCTGGTCGAAGCCTCGGCCGAGGCGGTCGAGCCCCGGTTCCGGGCGCTGGCCGACGGCGAGGTGATGGAGAAGGCCCCCGGCGAGATCGTCACCGTCGCCGACCGGGAGGCCGAACGGATCATCTCCCGGCGCCTGCGCGAACTGCTCCCCGTCCCGGTGGTCGGCGAGGAGGCCGTCTCCGCCGACCCCGCGCTGGCCCGCGCCCTGCACGAGGAGCCCGCCGCCTGGCTGGTCGACCCGGTCGACGGCACCCGCAACTTCGTCGCCGGCGATCCCTCGTACGCGGTGATGGCCTCCCTGGTCCGGCGCGGCGAGACCGTCGCCTCCTGGATCTGGCAGCCCTGCGGCCGCACCGCGTACACCGCAGAGCTCGGCGCCGGGGCCTGGCGCGACGGCGAGCGGCTGGTCCTGCCGAAGGTCGCCACCGCCCCCGAGAAGTGGACCGGCATCCTCAAGACCCGCTACTTCGCCCCGCCCACCGGCCACCGCCTGCTCGCCAACACCCTCGCCCTCGGCCCGCTCGACCCCGGCCGCGGCTCCGCCGGCATCGAGTACCCGCTGATCGCCACCGGCGCCCACGACTTCATCCTCTACTGGCGCACCCTCCCCTGGGACCACGCCCCCGGCTCCCTCCTGGTCACCGAGGCCGGCGGCCGCAGCGCCCGCTTCGACGGCACCCCCTACCGCCCGGAGGCCCCGGGCGGCGTCGACGGCCTCCTGGTCGCCGCCGACCCGGACCAGTGGGAGACCCTCCGGGGGATCCTGCTCGACGGCGTGTAGGCCGCACCCGCTGCGCTGGAGCGCAACCGGGGGTGCGGGGAACCGGGCGGCCGACCGGGCGCGCACGGCCGGATCGCGACGCGGGACGGCCAGTCGCACCGCCCCGCGATCTCGCTGACGTGCTCCTCCCGCTTCGCGCGGTTCCCCGTGCCCCCGGTCTCGCCACCCCTCCCCCGCGCCGAGGGCTACCCGCTCTCCCCGGCTTCGACGACCGCGTGCAGCAGGGACGCCAGCTCGGCCTCGGTGGTGTGCGGGTTGAGCAGGGTGAGCTTGAGGCGGACCCGGCCCGGGCCCCGGCCGGGGAGTTCGGTGCGGCCGACCACGGCGCGGCCGGTGCGGAGCAGGTGGCGGCGGAGCTCGGCGTTGCGGCGGTCGCTCTCCGCCGGGTCGGCCACCGCGTAGCGGAAGACCACGGTAGTGAGGACCGGGTCGCAGTGGAGTTCCAGCTCGGGGGTGCGGCGGACGGTCGCGGCGGCCCGCAGGGCGTTCTCGTGGCAGCGGTCGACCAGCGCGCCGAGGCCGTCGCGGCCGAGCACCCGCAGGGTCGCGGCCAGCTTGAAGGCGTCGGGGCGGCGGGTGGTGCGCAGGGACTGGCCGAGCAGGCTGGGGTAGCCGGCCTCCTCGTCGTCGGCGGGGTTGAGGTAGACCGCGCGGCGGGCGAGCGAGGCGTAGGTGCGGGCCTCGCGGGCCAGGAAGACGCCGGCGGCGGCGGGCTGCCAGCCGAGTTTGTGCCAGTCGAGGGAGACCGAGTCGGCGCGGTCGAGGCCGTCGAGGAGCGGGGCGAGCCGTTTCGAGAAGAGCGCGCCGCCGCCGTAGGCCGCGTCGACGTGCAGCCAGGTGCCGTGCCGGGCGGCGAGGTCGGCGACGGCGTGCAGCGGGTCGACGGCGCCGGTGTCGGTGGTGCCGGCGGTGGCGACCACGGCGACGGGGGTGGCACCCTCCCAGCCGGCTTCGGCGAAGGCGTCGGCCAGGGCGGCGGGGTCCATCCGGAGTTCGCGGTCGACGGGGACGGCGCGGACGGCGCGTTCGCCGAGGCCGAGCAGCGCGGCGGCCCGCTGGACGGAGAAGTGGGCGGCTTCGGAGGCCAGGATGCGGGGGCGGACGCCGGCCGGGATCCCGTTCAACTCGACGTCGGGGCCGAGGCGTTGGTCGCGGGCCAGCATCAGGCCCATCAGGTTGGACTCGGTGCCGCCGGTGGTCAGCACCCCGGCCGCCCGGTCGGGGTGGAAGCCGACCAGCTCGGCGAGTTCGGCGAGCAGTTCGCTCTCCAGGGCGGTCGCGGCGGGGGCCTGGTCCCAGGAGTCCTGGGAGGGGTTGAGCGCGCTGACGGCGAGGTCGGCGGCGACCGCGACGGCCAGCGGCGGGCAGTGCAGGTGGGCGGCGCAGTGCGGGTCGGCCGGGTCGGCGGCCCCGTAGGCCAGCAGTTCGGTCAACTGCCCCAGTGCGCCCGGCCCGTGGGCCTGAGCCAGGGCCGCCCGCACGGCGGCCGCGACGGCGGCGGGTTCGCCGGGGACGATCGGTCCGCCGCGGCGCAGCGCGCCGGCCCCGAGTCCGGCCAGCACCTGGTCGACCAGCGGCCGCAGGGCTTCCGGCCCGGCCGTCCCGCCGGAGAGTCGGGCCGCCGCCGCAGCGGGTAATTCGGCTGATTCGCCGATGAGTTCGGCCTTCTGGTTCATGCCCTGCCCGTCCATCGTCCCGCCCTGCTGGATATCCGATTGGTCGTCATGTCCGTTGCCGGATCTGCTACTTGCCGCCTTACGGCTGCCGCATCGCGAACTCGACCGCTTCGCAGAGCCGTTCGAGCACGGCTTCGGCCTGCTCGTCGGTGATGGTGAGCGGCGGCAGCAGGCGCAGGACGGCGTCGTGGCGGCCGCCGAGTTCGACGATCAGGCCGCGGGCGAGGCAGGCTTCGCGGACCTTGACGGCGAGGCGCGGGTCGGCGGGGTGGGCGCCGCAGCTGTCGGGTTCGCCCGCGGGGTCGACGAGTTCGACGCCGAGCATCAGGCCGCGGCCGCGGACGTCGCCGATCACCGGGAGGCGGTCGCGGGCGCCGTCGAGGCGGGCGGCGATCCGGGCGCCGACGGTCTCGGCGCGGGCGACCAGGCCGTTGGCCGCGACGTACCGGAGGGTGGCGGCGCCGGCGGCCATGGCGAGGGTGTTGCCGCGGAAGGTGCCGGTGTGGGCGCCGGGCTGCCAGCCGTCGTACTCGTCGCGGTAGACCACGACGGCGAGCGGGAGGCTGCCGCCGATGGCCTTGGAGAGCACCATGGCGTCGGGTTCGACGCCGCTGTGCTCGACGGCCCACATCCGTCCGGTGCGGCCGACGCCGGTCTGCACCTCGTCGAGGATCAGCGGGATGCCGCGTTCGGCGGTGATCCGGCGCATCTCGCGCAGCCAGCCGTCGGGGGCGGGGACGACGCCGCCCTCGCCCTGCACGGCCTCCAGGATCATCGCGGCGGGCGGCAGCACGCCGCCGGACGGGTCGTCGAGCAGGCGCTCGGTGTAGGCGGCGGCGAGTTCGGCGCCGCGTTCGCCGCCGACGCCGAACGGGCAGCGGTAGGCGTACGGGTAGGGCAGCCGGGTGACTTCGCCGCCGCTGGGCAGCGGGGCCTTGACGGCGGTGTTGCCGGTGACGGCGAGAGCGCCGGCGGTCATGCCGTGGTAGGCGCCGGTGAAGGCGAGGGCGCCGCGCCGGCCGGTGGCGGTCTGCATGAGCTTGAGGGCGGCCTCGACGGCGTCGGTGCCGGCCGGGCCGCAGAAGTGGATCCGGGACCTGGCGGCGAACTTCTCCGGGAGGCTCTCCAGCAGGGCGGTGGTGAAGTCGTCCTTCTCGGCGGTGGCGAGGTCGAGCAGGTGCAGCGGGGCGCCGCTGTCCAGGGTGCGGCGGATCGCGTCGAGCACCACGGGGTGGTTGTGGCCGAGGGCGAGGGTGCCCGCGCCGGAGAGGCAGTCGAGGTAGCGGCGTCCGTCGGCGCCCTCCACGGTCATGCCGTTCGCGCGCACCGGGACGATCGGGAAGGACCGGGCGTAGGTGCGGGCGGCCGATTCGCGGATGCGCTGGCGGCGCAGGATCGCGTCGCCGGCCGGTGCGGCGGAGGTGCCGACGGTGAGGGTCACAGCAGGAGCTCCCTTGCAAAGTTAGGTGAGCCTAACCTTATCTCCGGGGGCTCGACGGATGCCGCCACCAGGCCCGTTGATCACCCGTCCGGGTGAGCGAATCCCCCGACCCGCTCCCCTGCCCGGCCCCCGCTGGACGCCCCCACCCCTCCAACGAGCCGCACCGCGACGGGTCACGGCCCGCCCCCGGGTAGCCTCCCGTCCATGGACACCCCGCCGCCCCCGCACGCCGCCGCCCACGCCCGCGAACTCGCCGACACCCGGGCCTTCTTCGCCGAACGCGCCGCCACCTGGGACAGCAAGTACCCGGACGACAGCCCGCGCTACGCCGCCGCGATCGCCGACACCGGCCTGGCCGCCGGGCAGTTCGTGATCGACGCGGGCTGCGGCACCGGCCGCGCCCTGCCGCTGCTGCGCGCCGCGGTCGGCCCGGCCGGCACCGTGCTCGGCGTCGACCTGACGCCCGAGATGCTGGAGCGGGCCGCCGCGCACCGGGCCGACGCCGCCCTGCTGCTGGCCGACTGCACCCGGCTGCCGCTGCCCGACGCGGTCGCCGACCTGGTGTTCGGCGCGGGCCTGGTCTCCCACCTGCCCGGCCCGGCCGCCGGACTGCGCGAACTCGCCCGGGTCACCCGCCCCGGCGGCCGGCTCGCCCTGTTCCACCCGCTCGGCCGGGCCGCGCTCGCCGCCCGCAAGGGCCGCCCGCTCACCCCCGACGACCTGCGCGCCCGCGAGCACCTCTTCCCGCTGCTGGCCGCGAACGGCTGGACCCCGCTGTCCTACACCGACGAACCGGCCCGCTACCTGGTGCTGGCGGACCGAGCTCAGCCCTCGCTCCAGCGGTAGCCGAGTTCGGGGCGGCCGACCTGGCCGTAGCGGGGTTCGCGGGTGGCGCGACCGGTGCCGACCAGGTGTTCCAGGTAGCGGCGGGCGGTGATCCGGGAGACGCCGGTGGCCTCGGCGGCGGTGGTGGCGGAGAGGCCGTCGGGGGCGGCGCGCAGGGCGGCGGCGAGGGTGGCCAGGGTGTCGGCGGCCAGGCCCTTGGGGAGGCTGCTGCGGTCGCTGCCGCGGAGCAGGGCGAGCGCCCGGTCGACCTCGTCCTGGCCGAGCGCCTGGCCGGGGCGGTCCAGGTTGGCCCGGTAGCGGGCGTACTGGTGCAGGCGCTCGGCCAGTGCGGCGGCGCCGAAGGGCTTGAGCAGGTACTGGACGACGCCCGCGCTGACCGCCCGGCGGACCACGGCGAGGTCGCGGGCGGAGGTGACCGCGATGACGTCGGCGCCGTGCCCGGCGGCGCGCAGCGCGGCGCACAGTTGCAGGCCGTGGCCGTCGGGGAGGTAGAGGTCGAGCAGGATCAGGTCGACCGGGGCGTGCGCGTCCAGGGCGCGCAGCGCGGCGGCCCGGGAGTGCGCGACGGCGGCGACCGCGAAGCCGGGGGTGCGGGCGACGTAGCGGGCGTGCGCGTCGGCGGCGACCGGGTCGTCCTCCACCACCAGGACGCGGATGGGCTGTCCGGTCACGGGGCGGGGTCCGTTCCGGTGCGCTGGAGCGGGAGCCGGACGGTGAGCACGGCGCCGGGCCCGTCCTGCCGGTCGATCCGGACCTCGCCGCCGTTGCGGCGGGCGGTCTGGGCGACCAGGGCGAGGCCGAGGCCGCGGCCGTGCTGCTTGGTGGTCCAGCCGCGGCGGAAGACGTCCGCGGCGGCGGCGGGGTCGACGCCGGGGCCGGTGTCGGCGACCCGCAGCAGCAGGTGGCCGTCCTCGGTGCGGGCGGTGACCGCGACCGCGGGGGCGGCGTGGGCGGCGTTCTCGATCGCCGCGTCCATCGCGTTGTCGAGCAGGTTGCCGAGCAGGGTGACCAGGTCGCGCGCGGTGAGGCGGTCGGGCAGCACGCCGTCGTCGATCCGGCTGTCCGCGGTGAGCGCGAGGTCGACGCCGCGTTCGGCGGCCTGCGCGGCCTTGCCCAGCAGCAGGGCGGCCAGCACGGGTTCGGCGACGGCGCCGACCACCTGGTCGGTGAGCCGCTGGGCCAGGGCGAGTTCGGCGGTGGCGAACTCCACGGCCTCGCGGTGGCGGCCGAGTTCGATCAGCGAGACGACGGCGTGCAGCCGGTTGGCGGCCTCGTGGGCCTGCGCGTCGAGGGCCGCCGCGATGCCGCGGACGTTGTCCAACTCGCCGGTGAGCCCCTGCAGTTCGGTGTGGTCGCGGAGGGTGACCACGCTGCCCAGGCCGGGTCCGACCGGGGAGGTGTTGAGCAGTACGACGCGTTCGGCGGTCAGGTGCACCTCGTCCCGGACGGGGTCGCCGCTCTCCAGCGCCCGGGTGAGCGACCCCGGAAGGTCGAGCTGACGGACCGTCAACCCGTCGGTGTCGTCGTCCAGTCGGAGGAGTTCGCGGGCCGCGTCGTTGCACAGCAGGACGCGGTGCTCGCGGTCGAGCAGCACCAGCCCCTCGCGGACGGAGTGCAGCGTCGCCTGGTGGTAGTCGTACAGGTGGGCGAGCTGTTCGGCGTCCATGCCGTGGGTGTGCCGGCGCAGCCGGGCGGCGAGCAGGTAGCTGGCGGTGGCGCCGAGGGCGAGCGCGGCGGTGGCGACGCCGGTGAGGGCGAGCAGCGGGGCGCGCAGCCGGGCGGTGATGCTGTCGACGGTGATGCCCGCGCTGACCAGGGCGACCACGTGCTGCTCGCCGTCCAGGACGGGGGTGACCACCCGGACGGACGGGCCGAGGGTGCCGGTGTACGTCTCGTGCTGGGTCCGCCCGGCGCGGGCCCGGTCGGTGTGGCCGAGGAAGGGCAGGCCGATCCGGGCCGGGTCGGGGTGGGTCCAGCGGATGCCGTCCGGGTCCATCACGGTGACGAAGTCGACGCCGGTGTCGGTGCGGACCCGTTCCGCGTACGGCTGCAGGACGGCGCTGGGGTCGGGCCCGGCGGCGGCCTCCCGGACGGCGGGGGTGTCGGCGACGGCGAGGGCGACGGCGGTGGCCTGCCGCAGCGCGGCGTCCTCGGCGCGCTGCGCGGTGAACAGGTAGGCCAGGACGGCGCCGCCCGCGACCACGGCGGCGACGATCACCACCTGGACGGCGAACAGCCGCCCGGCCAGGCTGCGCCGACGGCGGTGCGGCGGCGGGCCGCTGGTCGAGTGCATGCCGACCAGTGTGCACGGCCGGGGCCGGTGCGCCGAAGGGCCGGGGCGGCGGCGTGAACGCTATGACCGCAAGCGTGCCCCGGCCGCGTCCGGGCCGGATAGTCGGGCCGCGGCCCGCCACCCGTCGGGCCCGATCCCCCACCGCGCCTACGGCGAAGGAGCCGCGAGCATGCAGCCGACCCAGCAGGGAGCGCCGTCCGGCGCGCGGAAGTCCGGGACCGGGAGGTCGGACCGCACCCACTACCTGTACCCGGCGGTGATCGCCGCGGTGGTCGCGGGCGTGGTGGTGGGCCTGGCGGCGCCGGGGTTCGCGGTGGAACTGAAGCCGGTGGGCACCGGGTTCGTCAACCTGATCAAGATGATGATCTCCCCGGTGATCTTCTGCACGATCGTGCTGGGCGTCGGCTCGGTCACCAGGGCGGCGAAGGTCGGCCGGGTCGGCGGCCTGGCGCTGGGCTACTTCCTGCTGACCTCGACGGTGGCGCTCGGCATCGGCCTGCTGGTCGGCAACCTGCTGGAGCCCGGCAGCGGGCTGCACCTGACCGCGGCGCTCGCCAAGTCCGGCCACGCGCAGGCCGCGGCGGGCGCGGAGTCGACCACCGACTTCCTGCTCGGGATCGTCCCGACCACCCTGGTGTCCGCCCTGACCGCGGGCCAGGTGCTGCAGACCCTGCTGGTGGCGCTGCTGGTCGGCTTCGCCCTGCAGGCGATGGGCGCGACCGGGGCGCCGGTGCTGCGCGGGGTGGAGCACCTGCAGAAGCTGGTGTTCAAGGTGATGTCGATGATCATGTGGGTGGCGCCGGTGGGCGCGTTCGGCGCGATGGCGGCGGTGGTCGGGGCGACCGGCACGGCCGCGCTGAGGAGCCTCGCCGTGATCATGATCGGCTTCTACCTCACCTGCGTGCTGTTCGTGGTCGTGGTGCTCGGCCTGCTGCTGCGGCTGACCGCCGGGGTGAACGTGTTCGCGCTGCTGCGCTACCTCGGGCGGGAGTTCCTGCTGATCCTCTCCACCTCCTCCTCGGAGAGCGCCCTGCCCCGGCTGATCGCCAAGATGGAGCACCTCGGGGTGAGCCGCCCGGTGGTCGGCATCACCGTGCCGACCGGCTACAGCTTCAACCTGGACGGCACCGCGATCTACCTCACCATGGCGTCGATCTTCGTCTCGGAGGCGATGGACAAGCCGATGTCGCTGGGCGAGCAGCTCTCGCTGCTGCTGTTCATGGTGCTCGCCTCCAAGGGTGCCGCGGGCGTGACCGGCGCGGGCCTGGCCACCCTGGCCGGCGGCCTCCAGTCGCACCGGCCGGAACTCGTCGACGGCGTCGGCCTGATCGTCGGCATCGACCGCTTCATGTCGGAGGCCCGGGCGCTCACCAACTTCGCGGGCAACGCCGTCGCCACCGTCCTGATCGGGCACTGGACCGGCGAACTCGACCGGGCCCGGCTGGCGTCCGTGCTCTCCGGCGCGCTCCCCTACGACGAGGGGGCCGCGGCCGCGCCGACCGTCGAACTGCCCGCGCAGGGCGGCGCACCGGCCGCGGAACGGCCCGTCACCGGCTCCTGAGCCACTCCATGTACGGCGGGCCGAACGGCCAGCGCGGCATCGGCTCGCAGTCCGGCTCCACCCCCGCCGGCACCTCCGCCGGGGCGCCCATCCCGTACGCGTACAGCGCGGCCAGCGCGTAGCCGACCAGCAGCAGCACCGGCCACAGCCACCAGGAACTGCCCTTCAGCCGGGCCAGCGGGGTCGCGACCAGCAGCATCACCACCACGCAGACCGCCATCACCGCCGTCTTCGGCCAGAACCGGCCCGGCAGCGACTCGTCGCTCTGCGCCAGGCACCACCGCCACGCCTCGCCGGAGAGACCGCTGCCGCGCAGCGCCGCCCACACCCCGAACGCCACCGCCAACGGCACCCAGGCGCAACCGTTCGCCGGCACCCGCCAGCCCTTCCAGTCCAGCACCCTCGTCCCCATCGGACCTCCGCTCGTGTGATCAACAACCTCCACGCGGACGGGGGTTCGACGGTTCCACCGCCAGGGGCGCACGAGTGCGCGCATTCAGGGGCTCGGGGAACGGCGAGGCCGTGGCTGCTGGGGGTGCACTGCCGTTGCGTGCGTGGGCTTCTGGTTCTGTTCACTACACGCAGCAGCACGGTCCTTCGATGGGCTCCGGCCACCAGCAGCATCGACTCGCCGTTCCCCGAGCCCCTGTCGGGGCTCTCTGGCGGGGCTCTCGGTCAGGGCTCTCTGGCGGGGCTCTACGCGGGTTCGGGGGTGGTGCCGGAGAGGGCCCAGGCGAGGCCGGTGGCGGGGTCTTCGAGGGCGAGGTGGAGGTGGCGGAGGTCGTCGGCGGGTTCGGTCCAGGCGAGGCAGTGCAGGCGGGCGACCAGGGCGTCGGCGGCGGAGCGGTCGGGGGCGGGGGCGCCGTCCATCGCGGCGAGCAACTGCCAGACGGCGAGCCGTCCTTGGGCCGCGCCGCGGTCGGCGCGGGCGGAGGCGAGGTGGACCAGGGCGGGGTAGAGGGCGGCGAACGGCAGTCGGCCGCCGGTGACTTCGGGGCCGCCGGCGAGCTGGGCGGCGGCGTCGGTGGCGCGGCCGCGGACGCACACGGCGGTGGTCCAGTCGGAGAGCCCGGCGAGCGCGGCGGTGGCCGCGCCTCCGGTCAACCTGGCTCCGGGGTTGGGGAGTTCGAGGACGGCGAGGCCCTCGCGGGTGGGTGGGGCGAGGTGCAGGGCGCGGCGGGCGCCGCCGCCCGGGAGGTACTCGCGGACCCTGGTGTCGCGTTCCCAGCCGCCGTCCTCCCAGGGCAGCAGCCGGTAGGGGACTCCGCCCTCGTCGGGGGCGTCGTCGCCGGGGTCCTCGCCGAGCAGGGCGCGGGTGTGGGCGGCGAGGCGGCGGATCTCGGGGGGCAGCGGCAGCGCGTCCAGGGCGGGGCGGGGGTGGCGGGTGGCCAGCACCTCCCAGAGCGGTCCGGCGTCGTGGTCGGCGGCGGTCGCGGGGGCGCCCGGCCCGCCGTCGGGGTCGAACAGCCGGGCGGCGAGGGCGGCGGGGGCGCCGTACGCGACCAGGTGGCCGAGCGGCCCGGCCAGCGGGTCGTCCAGCGCCCTGGCCAGCCGGAAGCGCTCCAGCAGCTCGTCCCACCGGCCCTGCTCGGCGAGCCGCCGCCCGGACGGGCCCCACCCGTAGCGCAGCGGCCGCGCGGGCCCCGGCCCGTTCTCCACGATCATCCGCTCAATGTACGACCGCGTCGGCGCGAGAACCTGACACCCTGTCAGTGGCGGAGTGTCACGGAGCGCCGGGCCCGGAGGGGTGCTGCGGCGTCCCGGGCCGCGACGCCATCAGCCCGTGCCGGTACGCGGCGGCCACCGCCTGCGAGCGGTCGCGCGCACCGAGCTTGCCGAGGATCCGCTTGACGTGCGTCTTCACGGTGGACTCGGCGAGGTGCAGCAGCGCGGCGATCTCCTCGTTGGGGTGCCCCTCGGCGGCCAGCCGCAGCACCTCGCGCTCGCGGACGGTGAGCGCCGCCAGCGGACCCGGACCGGCCGGGGACGGCTCCGTCGCCGGCGCGGGCGCGGCCAGCAGGTGGCCGAGCAGGTCGCGGGTGACCGCCGGGTCGAGGACGGCCTCCCCCGCCGCGACCGCGTGCACGGCGTCGATCAGCCGTTCCGGCGAGGCCCGCTTGAGCAGGAACCCGGCGGCCCCGGCCCGCAGCGCGCCCCACACGTACGCGTCGTGGTGGAAGGTGGTCAGCACCAGCACCCGGCTCGGCGTGCCCGCCAGTCGGCGGGTGGCCTCGACGCCGTCGCAGCCGGGCATCCGGACGTCCATCAGGACCACGTCGGGCCGCAGTTCGCGGGCGAGTTCGACGGCCCGCAGCCCGTCCCCGGCCTGGCCGACCACCTCGATCCGGTCGGCGGTCCCCAGCACCACGGCCAGGCCGGCCCGCAGCAGCGGGTCGTCGTCGGCGATCAGCACCCGGACGGGCGCGGCGGCGCTCACCGCTCGTCCCCGAGCGGGAGGACGACCCGGACCAGGAAGCCGCCGTTCGGTCCGAGCCCGTGCTGGACGGCGCCGTTCAGGCGGGCCGCGCGCTCGGCCATGCCGGTCAGGCCGCGCCCGGGGCGGTGGCCGGGCGGCGGCCCGGAGCCGTCGTCCGCGACCTCGATCAGGGTGCCACCGTCCCGCCGGACGACCCGGACGGTGGCGTGCCCGGCCCCGGAGTGCCGCAGCGCGTTGGTCAGCGCCTCCTGGACCACCCGGTACGCGCAGCGGTCCTGCTCGGGGGGCAGCGGCGGGGTGTCGCAGTGCAGGGCGACGGCCAGTCCGGCCTGCGCCATCCGCTCGGTCAGCCGCGGGAGTTCGGCGATGCCCGGCTCGAAGTCCGCGGTGCCGTCCGGCAGTCGGGGTCCGGTGCCGCGCAACAGGCCCAGCACCCGGTCGAGTTCGCCGAGCGCGTCGTTGCCGGTCCGTTCCATCTCCACCAGCAGTTCGCGGCTGCGCTCCGGGGTGCGGTCGATCAGCCGGCGGGCCGCGCCGGCCTGCACCAGCATCAGGTTCAGCGAGTGCCCGACCAGGTCGTGCACCTCGCGGGCGATCCGGTTGCGCTCCTCCGCGAGCAACTCCGCCCGGGCGCGCCGCCGTTCGGCGGCCTGCTCGGCCAGCCGGTACGCGCCGGACCAGCCGAACGCCCACACCGCCAGCCACACCGCCAGCACGCCCACCGGCATCACCACCTCGACGTCCTGCCCGGCGAAGTACCCCGCCACCCCGAGCACCACCAGCGGCGGCCCCCACCACCCCCGCCCCCGGCCCCCGTACCGGCCGACCGCGTACGCCCCCAGCAGGTTCGCGTACGGGGAGATCGGGCTCGGCACGACGGCCTGCGACTCGACCGTCAGCGCCAGCGTCGCCAGCAGGTACGCCGCCAGCGGGGCCCGGCGGCGGGCCGCCACCGCGACGGCGAGCAGCCCGGTCAGGGCCAGCGCGTACGGCATCCGGCCGCCGGTCCGGCCCGCCGCCCCCAGCCGCTCGACCAGCATCGCGACGAACAGCACGACGGCGGGCACGGCGTCCGCGAGCGGGGCCGGGACCCGGCCCGAGAGCCTCGCGAGGGCGGGGAGCCGGAGTCTGCCGGCGACGGTGGTCGACATCGTGCGGGTTCCTCGGTACTGGTGGGGACGGGGGCGGGACGGGGCCGGGAGCCGGGCCGACCGGGGAGAACCTACCCGACCCGGCCGGCCCCCGACCCCGGCGTCCACCCGGCTCCGGGACGGATCCGGGTCCCTACCCCACCTGGGGTACCCCGCCGCACCCCGCCGGGGGGACGTCGCAGGTCAGGGCCGGTCCGTAGCGTCCTCGCCATGACACCCCACCGTCCCGCCGCGATCGAACTCCCCACCGCCGCGCGGAAGTCCGGCGCCCTGCGACGGGCCGGGCGGATCTCCGTCGCCACCCTCGCGCTGCTCGTCGCCGCCGTCTCCGCCCGCTACTTCACCCTCGACCCCGACACCTTCCTCGCCGACCAGCGCGCCGTCTACCTCGCCCACCTCGCGCCGCTCCTGCTGCACATCGGCGGCGGCGTCACCGCGATCTCCCTCGGCCTGCTCCAGTTCCTCCCCGGCCTGCGCGCCCGCCGCCCCGCCCTGCACCGCTGGACCGGCCGCGGCTACGTGCTGGCCGCCGCCGCGACCGGCCTCGGCGGCCTCCTGATCGCCCCGCACGGCCTCTACCCCCCGGTCGCCCCGCTCGGCTTCACCGCGCTCGCCGTCCTCACTCTCGCCACCACCGCCCTCGGCCTCCACCACGCCCGGCACGGCCGGATCCCCGCCCACCGCCGCTGGATGCTCCGCTCCTACGCCCTGATGTTCACCGCCGTCACCTTCCGCCTCTGGCTCCTCGCCCTCGGCCCGACCGGCCTCCCCGCCGCCGCGGTCTACGCCTCCGGCGCCTGGGCCGCCTGGATCGTCAACCTGGCCGTCGCGGAACGGCTGCTGCGGAGGTCGTAGGCACCCGCGCGGGCGGGCCGGGGCCCGGCAGGTCCCGATGAACGGCTCGGCGGATCCGCTCGCCGGGCGGTTCGGCGGGTCCGCCCGGCGGGCGCGGGTGCGCCGCCCTCAGATCTGGTTCAGCCCCCCGTCGACGTACAGGTTCGAACCGGTGATGAAGCTGCTCTGCCCGGAGGCCGGGAAGAGCACGGCGGCGGCGATCTCCTCCGGGCGGGCCGGCCTCCCCAGCGGCACCTGGCCGGCCAGGTACTGCTGGAACTGCGCCGTCTGCTCCGGGTCGGCCCGGAGCCCGGCCGGGCCGGGGGTGTCGGTCGGCCCGGGGGCGACAGGCCCCGCTAGAGCCCGAGCATCGCCGCGGCCACCTCCTCGGCCGCCGAAGCGGGCAGCGCCCCCGCGGCGTCCAGCACGAGCAGCCGCGCCCCCGGGATCTCGCGGGCCAGCGCCTCGGCGTTGCCGACCGGGAAGAAGCGGTCGCGACGGCCGTGCACGACCAGGGTGGGGAGGTCGAGGCCGGGGAGGCGTTCGCGCCAGCGGGGGGTGCAGTCGAGTCGGGAGAACACCACGCCGAGCTGGTTGGCCAGCTGCACCGGGGGTTCGGTGCCGGGCGTGCGGTCCCAGATCCGGGCGGCGGTGGCCCGGGCCGCGACGGGATCGTCGCCGAGGATCTCCGCTCCGGCGGCGACGAACCCGGCGACCGCCGCCCGGTCCGTCCAGTCGGGCATCGGACGGGAGAACAGCCGGCCCGTCGTCGCCTTGTCGTGGTCGGGCAGGTCCGGGTCGACCGGGCCGGGGGCGACCGGGCGGGTGCCGACCAGGGTGAGCGCCGAGAACGCCTCCGGGTGGTCGAGCGCCGCCACCTGGGCGACCATCCCGCCGACCCCGATCCCGGCGAGGTGCGCGGGGCCCCCGCCGAGCGCGGCGGCGAGGGCGGCCGCGTCGGCGGCGAGGGTGCGCAGCGTGTAACCGGGCGCCTGCGGGTCGGCGCCCTCCGACTCCCCGCTGTCGCGCAGGTCGTAGCGCACCGCGTGGCGGCCGCCGGCGGCGAGGCGTTCGCACAGCGCGTCCGGCCAGGAGAGCATCGTGGTCCCGCCGACCAGCAGGACGAGGGGGGCCCGACGGTCGCCGAAGGACTCGACGCCGAGGGTCGTTCCGTTCACCTGGATTCGTGTCATGCCGGGTTGGACGGGTCCCGCCGCCGGAACTCATCGGGAGGAGGTGGGATCAGCGGCTCGGGGAACGGCGAGGCCCCGGCTGCGAGCGGTGCACTGCCGGAGCGCGCATCGGCTTCCGGTTCCGTTCACGGCACGCAGCAGCACGAACCTCCGATGGGCTCCGGCCGTCAGCAGCACGGCCCCGCCGTTCCCCGGGCCCCTGATTTCGCACCCGATCCCCCGGATGCACCGGGCTGCCGCCTGCCCCGGAGGGCGAGCGCGGCGAGGGGCGGGGTCGCGGCGAGGAGGAGGCAGGTGGGGAGCGGGAGGTGGGTGAGCAGGGCGCCGGTGAGGGCGGTGGCGGCGGAGCTTCCGGCGTTGAAGGAGGTGTTGACCCAGGCTCCGGCGCGGGTGCGTTCGGCGGGGGCGGCGAGTTCGTCGGTGAGCAGGTAGGCGGTGGTGAGGGCGGGGGCGACGGCGAGGCCGGCCAGGGCGGCGACGGCGGTGAGGGCCGGGAGGGTGGGGGCGAGGGCGGCGAGGGCGAGGGCGGTGCCGAGGACGGCGGTGAGGACGGTGAGCCGGGTCGCGGCGGGCGCGCGCCAGTTGACCGCGCCGAGGACGAGTCCGCCCGTCGCGCTGCCCGCGGCCAGCGCGGCCTCGACCCAGGCGACGCCCGCGGGGCGGCCGTGCCGGCTGGCGAAGACCACCGCGAGCAGCGAGAACGCGGCGAGGCCCGCGCCGGCGCCGGCCGCGGCGGAGAGCGGCTGGCGGGCCCGGGCGAGCAGTTCGCGGGTGCCGGAGCGGGCCGCGGGGGCGGTGCTGCCGCGGGTGGCCGCGGGAACGGCGACGGCGGCGAGGGCGAGCGTTCCGGTGAGGGCGAGGACCGCGCTGAGCAGCAGTCCGACGGCGGGGCGGGCCGTGGTGGCGAGCAGTCCGGCGAGCAGCGGGCCGGTGACGTAGAGGAGCTCCTCGGCGACGGTGTCCAGGCTGTAGGCGCGGCGGCGCAGTTCGGGATCGGTGGCGAGGATGCTCCACTGCGCCCGGGTGACCGGGCCGAGCGGTGGGGCGAGCACGCCGGCCGCGGCCGCGAGGCCCAGCAGGACGGGGTAGGGGGTGCCGGGCCGCCAGGTCGCGGCGGCCAGCACGAGCAGGACGGCCGCGTACCCGGCGGCCATCGGCGGCAGGGTGCGCCGGGGGCCGTACCGGTCGACGAGTCCGGCGCGGGGCGGGAAGAGCAGGACGCTGACCGCGGAGAAGACGGCCATCAGCCAGCCGGCCCGGGCGTACGAGCCGGTGGTGGCGGCGGTGGCGAGGAGCAGGGAGAGCGGGACGGTGCCGTAGGAGAGGCGGCCGAGCAGGGCGGCGGGGATCAGCCGGGCGGCGCCGGGTGCGCGCAGCACGGCCAGGTAGGACGTAGCCATGGCGAGAAGGGGTTCCTCAACGGTGACGGCGCGGAGTGCGCCGGTGGACGGGGACGCCGAAGGGACCGCGACGCCGGGTGCGGCGTGCGGTCGCGGTGCGGGTCCTAGTCACGGGAGAGGAACACGGCCGCCATGCTACGGGGTCCGGCCCGGGCCCGGCCCGGGACTTCCCCCGGCCCGGGCCCGAACGGGAAGGGCGGCCGGGCCGGCCCCGGGCGGGAAGGACGGCCGGGCGGGAGCGGCGGGCCGGGCCGGGCCGGGCCGGGTCAGCTGCGGGTCTGGGCGAGCACCCGGGCCGCGTGCACCTTTCCGGCGTGTTCGACCAGGCTGATCAGGACGTCCTTGCCGGAGGCGCGTTCGCGGGCGTCGCAGAGCACCACGGGGGTCGCGGTGTCGAGGTCCAGCGCCCGGGAGACGTCCGCGGGTTGGAAGGAGCGGCTGCCCTCGAAGCGGTTGACGGCGACCACGAAGGGGATGCCGCGGTGCTCGAAGAAGTCGACGGCGGGGAAGCAGTCGGTGAGGCGGCGGGTGTCGGCCAGGACGACGGCGCCGAGGGCGCCCTGGGCGAGTTCGTCCCAGAGGAACCAGAAGCGGTCCTGCCCGGGGGTGCCGAAGAGGTAGACCGACAGGCCCTCGCGGATGGTGATCCGGCCGAAGTCCATCGCCACCGTGGTGGTGGTCTTGCGTTCGACCCCGCCGAGGTCGTCGACGTCGGTCCCGGCCGCGGTCAACTGCTCCTCGGTGCGCAGGGGTTTGATCTCGCTGACGGCCCCGACCAGGGTGGTCTTGCCGACGCCGAAGCCCCCGGCGACCAGGATCTTCAGGGCGAGGTCGGTGCTGTCAGAGGGCGCGAAGCCCATGGATGACCTCCTGGAGGATGTGTTCGTGCGGGAGGAGGGCGGGCGGGACGGGTCGGCTGACCCGGATGTGCTCGGCGTCCAGCAGGTCGCCGAGCAGCACCCGGACCACGCCCAGCGGCAGGTCGAGGTCGGCGGCGATCTCGGCGACGGACAGCGCGTTGCCCCGGCAGATCTCCAGGATGGCGATCTGCTCGGGGCCGACCGGCAGCCCCGTCGGGTCGGGGATGTCGGTGACGACCAGGGCGATCAGGTCGAAGGGCTGGCCGGGCCGGGTCCGCCCCTTGGTGAGGGCGTAGGGGCGGACCATCGGCCCGGCGTCCTCGTCGTACCACTGGACGGGGCGCTCGGGCGGCGGCGGGTAGCCGAACGGGGTGCCGGGCAGGTACTCCCGGGGCGGGTAGGCCATCGGCTAACTCCCCCTTCTCGATCGGGTGTTCGGGGCTTCTGGGTCTAGTGCCGCGTCAGGCGACCTTTGCCGTGAAGGAGCGGCTCCCCCAGCCCCGAGGAGGGCTGGGAGGTGCCCCCTTGGCGCGTGCTGTCGGCGTGCCGGCCGGAAGCCCTCGTACTGGATGTACTCGGGTTTTCGGCCGGTGCGGCGAGAGTGCGTGCCGGGGGTCGCGACGGGCGAAGGTCGCCTGACGCGGCGCTAGTAACCGCGCGGGGCGGCGTGCAGGTGTTCGCCGACCCGGCGGACCAGGCGGGCCATCTCGTAGGCGACCAGGCCGAGGTCGGCGTCGGGTTCGGCGAAGACGGCCAGGCAGGAGCCCTGCCCGGCGGCCGCGACGAACAGGTAGCCGCGTTCCAACTCGACCATGGTCTGGCGTACTTCGCCGCCGTCGAAGTGCCGTCCGGCGCCCTTGGCCAGGCTGTGGAAGCCGGAGGCGACGGCGGCCAGGTGTTCGGCGTCCTCGCGGCCGAGGCCGGTGGAGTTGCCCATCGGCAGGCCGTCTGCGGAGAGCATGACGGCGAACCTGACCCGGGCGGTCCGGGTGGCCAACTCGTCGAGGAGCCAGTTGAGTTCGCCGCTCTGGCGGGTGGTGCCGATCATCGGGCACGGTCTCCTCTGTCGAAGGGGGTGTCGTCCGGTGCGGGGCCCCGGCCGCGCTGCCAGCCCTGCTGGAAGGCGGTCATCGCGGAGCGGGCCTGTTCGGGGTCGCGGTCGGCGGGTTCGGCGGGGCGCAGCCCGGGCCGGGGCGGTTCGGGGGCGTCGCGCAGTTGTGGGGCGAGGCTGGCCTGCCGCACCCGGCGCGGGAGTTCGTCCTCCTGCTCGGCGGGCAGCGCGAGCGAGGGCAGCGCCGGTACGGGCGGTGCCTGCACGGTCGGCACCGGTGCGGGCGGCGCCACCGGAACCGGCCGCGGGACCGACGGCGGGGCCGGGGCCGGCCGCGGGGCGCCCAGTGGGCCGGCTGCGGGCGCGGGGGTCGGCGGCAACGGCCGGGCGGTCGGGGGGAGTTCCGGGACGGTGACCAACTCCCTTGCTTCCGGCCGGGGTTCGCTCTCGCGCTGGTCGAGCAGCTCGGTCGGCAGCAGCACGATCGCGGTGGTGCCGCCGTACGCGGAGGGGCGCAGCGAGACCTTGACGCCGTGCCGCTTGGCGAGGCGGCTGACCACGAACAGGCCGAGGCGGTCGCTGTCGAAGAGGTCGACCTGCTCGCTGGCGTCGATCCGCCGGTTGGCGTCGGCGAGGGCTTCGGGGCCCATGCCCAGGCCGCGGTCCTCGATCTCCAGGGCGTAGCCGTTGCCGACCGCCTCGCCGCGGATCTGCACCTTGGTGTGCGGGGGCGAGAACCCGGTGGCGTTCTCGACGAGTTCGGCGACCAGGTGGGTGAGGTCGGCGACGGCGGGGCCGGTGACGGCCGCGTACGGGAGGCGGTGGACGTCGACCCGGGCGTACTCCTCGACCTCGGCGACGGCGGCCCGGACCACGTCGGTGAGCGGGACGGGCTTGCGCCAGGCGCGGCCGGGGGCGGCGCCGGAGAGGATGATCAGGCCCTCGGCGTGCCGGCGCATCCGGGTGGTGAGGTGGTCGAGCCGGAACAGGTCGTCGAGTTCGGCCGGGTCCTCGGTGCGGCGCTCCATGGCGTCCAGCAGGGTGAGTTGGCGGTGCACCAGGACCTGGCTGCGGCGGGCCAGGTTGACGAAGACGCCGGAGACGCCGGAGAGCACCTCGGCGCGTTCGACGGCGGCGGTGACGGCGGCCCGCTGGACGCTGTCGAGGGCGTGGTGGACCTGGCCGATCTCGTCGCCGCCGTGGTCGCGCGGCGGCACCTCGGCGTCCACGTCGACCTCCTCGCCGGCCCGCAACCGCCGCATGGTGGCCGGGAGTTTGCGTCCGGCGAGTTCGAGCGCGGAGTTGCGCAGGGCGTGCAGTTCGGCGACCAGGCCGCGGCCGATCTGGACCGAGATCAGCAGCGAGGCGAGGACCGCGACCAGGCCGAGCAGCACGGTGGCGCCGGAGGTGCTGAACAGGCCCAGCGCGTAGGGGTTCGCGCGTTCGGCGGCGGCCGCGCCGGCCTGCCGCTCGACTCCGGCCAGGGCGCGCGCGACGGTGTCGGTGACGGCGGCCCAGCGGGTGTCGGAGACCGACTGCAGGGCCGCGGCCGGGTCTGCGGCGATGGTCAACTGTTCTTCGTAGCGCCGGAGTTCCTGGTACTCCGGGCTGCCGGTGACGGCGGCCAGCGCGGTGCGGTCGGCGGGGCGCAGGTCGGGGGCGGCGGCCTGCTCGAACTGGGCGCGGGCGTAGCCGGCCTGGACGATCTGCCGGTACTGCGCCTCGGCGAGCTGGCCGGTGCGCTGGGCTGAGCTCAACAGGGCTTCCTCGCGGGCGAGTTGCTCCCGGGAGCGGGCGAATTCGAGCAGCACCCGGGCGTCCGCGGCGACCCGGTGGTCCTGGAGGGCGGTGAGCGCGCCGGTCGCGGTGAGGGCGTCGTCCACGGCGGCGGTGTAGACGGTGTAGGCGTCGCTCCAGGAGACGCCGTGCGCCAGCACTTTGCCGCGCAGCGCGGGAAGGGCGCCGACCACCCGGCCGAGGGTGTCGAGGCGGTCGGCGGCCTCGGGGCCGAGCCCTTCGGCGTCGGCCCGGTTGTAGCCGGGGGCGAGGGTGAGCGGGGCGGCGGCCCGGTCGGTGTCCTGTCCGGCGGCGCGCAGCGCGGCCTCCCGGTCGGGGCCGGGGGCGGCCAAGTACTGCCCGGCGGCGGCGCGTTCGGCCTGCAGGGCGGTGACCGTGCGGTCCAGGGGGGTGCGCAGCCGGGCGTCGACGCCCTTGATCCGCAGCAGGTCCCAGACGTCCCCGGCGGCGGTGACGGTGGCGAACGCCCACAGCGCCATCACGGACACCACGGGGACCATCAGCACGGCGACGATCCGGGCCCGGACGGTGCGCGGCCGCAGGCCGACCCGGGCGGACACCGGGAGGGTGAGCGGCGTCTCGTCGGCGGGCGGTCCGGCGTGCGCCCCGCGCCGGGGGGTGCCGGGCCGGGTGCGGGCGGGTCCGCGCGGGGTGCTGGGGGCGGGCGGTCCGCTGCGGGAGGTGCCTCGGCTTGCGCGCATGGGTGTGGCGGCCTTTCGGGCTACGGGGCGGGGGGCCGCGGGCGGTGCGGGCCGTGGGCGGTGCGGGCCGGACCGGCCGCGGCAGGGCCCGGGCGGGGCGGGGCAGGGCCCGGGCGGGGCGGGGCAGGGCCCGGGCGGGGCGCGGACGAAGGTCTCAGGCGGCGCGGCCGAGGTCCTCGACGGCGAGTTCGCCGGCCTCGCGGTAGGCGGCGCGTTCCTGCGCGGTCGGGGAGAGCGCGACGAAGGCGGAGGTGAGGAAGAGGAAGGAGCCGAGTCCGACGGCGAGCGGGAAGACGAACTGCATCGGGGTGGCGCCGCCGAGGCCGGTGCGGGCGGGTTCCATGTGGACGTGCACGGCGGCCATCCCGACGTAGTGCATGCAGCTGACGGCGACGCCCATCACCAGTGCGGCCGCGGCGGCGGCGTACACGTTGCGGATGGTGACGGCGGCCCAGAGCGCGGCGGTGGCGGCGGCGACGGCGATCAGCACGGACAGCGCCACGGTGCCCGCCTGGTAGCGCAGTTCGCCGTGGATCCGGACCGCGGACATGCCGAGGTAGTGCATCGCGGCGACGCCGACGCCGGTGGTGAGGCCGCCGAGCAGCAGGCTGCGGCCGCGGTGCCGGCCGTAGCCGACCACGAACACGCCGAGGCCGACCACGGCGATCGCCACCAGCAGGCTGAGGATGGTCAGCGGGACGTCGTAGCGCAGGTCGGTGCCGTCGACGGTGAAGCCGAACATCGCGACGAAGTGCATCGTCCAGATGCCGGAGCCGATCGCGGCGGCGGCGGTGAGCAGCCAGTTGCGCCGGGAGGCGCCGGTGGCGGACAGGGCGCGCAGGGTGCAGCGCAGGCCGAGGGCGGCGCCGACGCAGGCCATCGCGTAGGAGAGCGTCGGCGTGAGCCAGCCGAAGCTGAGGTGGTCCATCGATCCCATCGGTGCCTCCCGCGAGAGGTGTCTGCCGCTCGCCCGTGCTCTGGTGTTCAGGGATCGTGGACGCTACCCAGGGTTCATGAATGGTCACCGGAAGATGTGAAAAGCACCCCGCACCATGGGGGTTCTGTGTTCGAATGGTCCGACGACGTGTGCCCGCCCGACGGATTCCCGGGGCGGGCCGTCCCGGGAATCCGCTGCGCGCCGCCGGCCGGACCCGGTACTCTCCGCCTGCTTCCCGGTCGAACCACTCCCCTGAGGAACAGCGTGTCCATACCCGTCCCGCCCCAGCAGCCCGCGCCGTATCCCGGGGCCCCGTACCAGGCCGGCCACCCGTACCCCGGGGCCCCGGACCAGGCCGGCCACCCGTACCCCGGGGGCGTCCCGTACCTGGCGGGCCCGTCCTGCCGCTTCTGCGGTTCGGCGCCCGCCGTGAACGTCACGGTCCGCGGCCACCAGGGCTTCCTGGTGATGATGAGGTTCCTGAGCCTGCGCGGCCCGTTCTGCCGGAGCTGCGGGGAGGCGGCCGTCCGGCGGATGAACCTGAACAGCCTGTGGCAGGGCTGGTGGGGCCTGGCGTCCCTGGTGATCAACCCGGTCACCATGCTGGTCAACCTGGCCACCCTGAGCAAGATCCGCAAGCTCCCGCCGCCGGCGCCGCCCGCCACGGCGGCGCCCACCGGCTACCCGGTGTGACCGGGGCGACGACAACGGCCGCCCGTCCGTCGGGCGGGCCGTCGTCGTCGTCCGGGGCACGGCCGGGGCCGCCCGCCGGGGTCAGCCGCGCGGGGTGAGCCGGACCCGGGCCGGGCCGCGCACTTCGAGGGTGATGCCCTGCCCGAGCGGCACCTCCCGGTCGACCGTGGTGACCTCGAAGCCGCGCAGCAGGACGGCCAGCGCGAGCACCGACTCCAGCATCGAGAAGTGCTGGCCGATGCAGGCCCGCGGCCCGCCGCCGAACGGGAACCAGGCGTAGCGGTGCCGGGCGGCCTCCCGCTCGGGGGTGAAGCGCTCGGGGTCGAAGCGCTCCGGGTCCTCCCAGTGCGCGGGGTGGCGGTGGGTGACGTACGGGGCGACCAGGACGTCCGCGCCGGCCGGGACGGGGACGCCGCCGATCACGGTGTCCGCGACGGCCCGGCGGCCGACCGCGGGGGCGGCCGGGTAGAGCCGCATGGCCTCCTTCAGCACCCGGGTGAGGTACGGGAGTTCGGCGTAGTCGGCGGCGGTGGGCCGGCGGCCGTCGCCGAGCAGGTCGGCGACCTCCCGGTGGGCCCGGGCCTGCTCCTCGGGGTGCCGGCCGAGCAGGTGCAGGGCGAAGATCAGCGAGGTGGCGGTGGTCTCGTGGCCCGCCAGCAGGAAGATCAGCACCTGTTCGCGCAGTTCGGTGGCGTCCAGCCGCTCGCCGTCCTCGCCGCGGGCGTCGGCGAGCAGGCCGAGCAGGTCGTCGGCGGCCCCGTCCCCCCGGGCGGCGCGGCGGGCGATGATGCCGTCGCAGACCTCGTACAGGGTGCGCTCGGCGGCGAGCGCCTTGCGGTGGCCGGGCAGCGGCCACTTCCGGGGCAGGCGCAGCGGGGAGAAGGCGCGGTCGCGGACGAAGTTGTTGAGGACGGGGAAGGCGTGGTGGACGGTTTCGACGGCCTCCTCGACGTCCTGGCCGAACAGGATCCGGGAGACGGTGCGCAGCGCGAAGCGGTTCATCTCCTCGCCGAGGTCGACGGTGCCGCCGGGGGCGGCGGCCCAGCGGGCAACGAGCGCCTCGGCCTCGGCGCCGATGGCGTCGGCGTACCGGTCGACCCGCTTGCGGGTGAACAGCGGCTGGACCAGGCGGCGCTGGCGCAGGTAGTCGGCGTCCTGGGCGGTGAGCAGGCCGTTGCCGAAGCTCTCCCGGATCTCGCCGTAGAAGACGTTGTCCTTGCGGAAGTTGGCGGCGTCGGTGGCGAGCACCTGCTGGACGGCCTCGGGCGAGAAGACCATCCAGAGCTCGGCGCGCAGGCCGGGCGGGCCGGCCTGGAGGCGGATCACGTCGCCGTGGTCGCGCCGGGCGGAGAGGTAGGTGGCGAGGGCGTCGCGCTTGAGGTCGAGCAGCGAGCCGATCAGCGGCAGGCCGGGCGGGCCGGGTACGCGGGTGGCGGTCATGGATTCCCCCTCCATGGGCGGGCGAACCCCCGTGCGGTGGTGGTTCGCTGAAACCGCGTCAGTATCCCCCGATGGGTGGTGGAGTGCGAGGACGCGTTCCGGCGGAGGGGCGACGGGGCCTTGAGGTATTGCACATGCAACCCTTAAGTTCGTCTTAAGGTCGCTTGTGCGATGAGACAGCAGTCTTGAGCCCCGCAGCTGCGGCACTATGATCACCTGATCGCACCCCACCCTCTCCCGCCACCGCCCACACGACCAGGGGAAACCATCCATGCGCAGCGTCAGACGACTCCTCGCCGCCTCCGCCGTCCTCGCCCTCGCGGCCGGTCTGACGGCCTGCAGCGGCTCCGGCGGCGGCTCCACCTCGAACAACCCCGCCCCGGCCCGCCCCGAGGTCAAGGGCACCGTGACGGTGTTCGCGGCGGCCTCGCTGAAGGAGTCCTTCACCGAGCTGGGCAAGCGCTTCGAGGCGGCCTACCCGGGCACTACGGTGACCTTCAACTTCGGCGGCTCCTCCGCGCTGGCCCAGAACATCGTCTCCGGCGCCCCGGCCGACGTGTTCGCCGCGGCCAGCCCCGCCACCATGAAGACCGTCACCGACGCCAAGCTGACCGGCGGCGACCCGACGGTGTTCGTCCGCAACACCCTGGAGATCGCGGTCGCCAAGGGCAACCCGAAGAACATCACCGGCCTGAAGGACCTCAAGGGCGTCAAGACCGCGCTGTGCGCCAAGGAGGTGCCGTGCGGCGCCGCCGCCGTCACCGCGCTGGGGGCGGCCGGCGTGGAGCTCACCCCGGTCACCTACGAGCAGGACGTGAAGGGCGCCCTGACCAAGGTCGAACTGGGCGAGGTCGACGCCTCGCTGGTGTACCAGACCGACGTCAAGGCCGACTCGGCGAAGATCGAGGGCGTGAACTTCCCCGAGGCCGCGCAGGCGGTCAACGACTACCCGGTCGCCACCCTGGCCAAGGCCCCCAACGCCAACGGCGCGGCCGCCTTCCTCGGCTACATCGGCTCCGCGGACGCCCGCCGGGTGTTCACCGACGCCGGCTTCCAGGCGCCGTGACGCCGAGCACCCCCCGCACCACCACCGCACCACACCCCCGGGGCCGGCGGCGGCCCCGGGGGGCCGGGCGGGTCCCCGCCGCGCTGCTGCTGCCCGCGCTGCTCGGCCTGGCCTTCCTGGTCCTGCCGCTGCTCGGACTGCTGGTGCGCGCCCCGTGGAGCGCGCTGCCCCAGTTGCTGACCGAGCCCGAGGTGTGGCAGGCGCTCAAGCTCTCGCTGCTCTCCGCGACCCTGGCCACCGGTGTCGCCCTGGTGCTCGGCGTCCCGCTGGCCTGGCTGCTGGCCCGCACCGAGTTCCCCGGCCGCCGCCTGGTGCGCGCCCTGGTCACCCTGCCGCTGGTGCTGCCCCCCGTGGTCGGCGGCGTGGCACTGCTGCTGGTGCTGGGCCGCAACGGCATCCTGGGCCGCTGGCTGGACTCCTGGACCGGCATCACCCTCCCCTTCACCACCACCGGGGTGGTGCTCGCCGAGGCGTTCGTCGCGATGCCGTTCCTGGTGATCAGCGTGGAGGGCGCGCTGCGGGCCGCCGACCCGCGCTACGAGGAGGCCGCCGCCACCCTGGGCGCCTCCCGGCTGACCGCGTTCCGCCGGGTCACCCTGCCGCTGGTCGCCCCCGGCATCGGGGCCGGCGCGGTGCTGGCCTGGGCCCGGGCGCTGGGCGAGTTCGGCGCCACCATCACCTTTGCCGGGAACTTCCCCGGCCGCACCCAGACCATGCCACTGGCCGTCTACCTGGCCATGGAGTCCGACCCGGAGGCGGCGATCGCCCTGAGCCTGGTCCTGCTCACCGTCTCCGTCGCGGTCCTCGCCGGACTGCGCGACCGCTGGATGTCCGCGCCGTGAAGCCTTCCGCCACCGACGGCCCGGCCCCGGGCGCCCGCCCCACCGCGGACGCCCGCCCCGCCCTGGACGCCCGGCTGACCGTCTCCCGGGGCCCGTTCACCCTGGACGTGCCGCTGGCCGCCGAGCCCGGCGAGGTGCTGGCCCTGCTCGGCCCGAACGGCGCCGGCAAGTCCACCGCCCTGCGCGCGCTGGCCGGACTGCTGCCGCTCACCGACGGGCACCTGCACCTGGACGGCACCCCGCTCGACTCCCCCGCCGACGGCGTGTTCCGGCCCGCCGAGCAGCGGCCGATCGGCGTGGTCTTCCAGGACTACCTGCTCTTCCCGCACCTGTCCGCGCTCGACAACGTCGCGTTCGGCCCGCGCTCCCGTGGCCTGCGCAAGGCCGCCGCCCGGGCCGAGGCCCTGCCCTGGCTGGAGCGGATGGGCCTGGCCGAGCACGCCGGACGCCGCCCCGCGAAGCTCTCCGGCGGCCAGGCCCAGCGCGTCGCCCTGGCCCGGGCCCTGGCCGTCCGCCCCCGCCTGCTGCTGCTGGACGAACCGCTGGCCGCGCTGGACGCCCGCACCCGGCTCGACGTGCGGGCCGAACTGCGGCGCCACCTCGCCGAGTTCGAGGCCGTCGCGGTGCTGGTCACGCACGACCCGCTGGACGCGATGGTGCTCGCCGACCGGCTGGTGGTGATCGAGGGCGGGCGGGTGGTGCAGAACGGCCGGCCCGCCGAGGTCGCCCGGCACCCGCGCACCGACTACATCGCCCGGCTGGTCGGCCTCAACCTCTACCAGGGCACCGCCGACGGCCGCCGGGTCACCCTCCCCGACGGCCCCGCACTGGCCACCGACGAGGACCTGACCGGTCCCGCGTTCGTCGCCTTCCCGCCCGACGCGGTCACCCTGCACCGCCACCGCCCCGAGACCAGCGCCCGCAACCTCTTCCCCTGCACCGTCGCCGGACTCGACCTGCACGGCGACCGCTTCCGGGTCGACCTCACCGGCCCCCTCCCGATGGCCGCCGACCTCACCCCCACCGCCGCCGCCGAACTCGACCTGACCCCCGGCACCCGCGTCTGGGCCGCCGTCAAGGCCACCCAGACCCACGCCTACCCTGCCTGAGACGGCCTGACAACGGCCCGAACCACCAGACCGCGGGACGAACCCGGACAACGACGCCGGACCCGACGGCCACGACCCGGACGACGACGGCCGGAACAGCGGCAACAGCCTGGCGGCAGCGGCCTGCGGGGCCGTCAGGAGCGCGTCCTACCCTTGCCCCATGGATCGCCCCCACCCGTTCCGGGCCCCGGACCGTCCGGCGGCGCCGCCGCTCACCGAGGCGGACCGGCTCGTCGTCGAACGCCTGCTCGGCGTCGCCCTGCCCGCCGCCTTCGAACCCGCCGACACCGCCGAACACGACGCCGCCGAGCCCGACAACACCGAGCGCGCCGACGCCGATCCCGTCGACGCTCCCGGAAAGGGCTGAGCCCGTTGCCCCGCCGCGACCGCGCCACGCGCCTGCTCACCACCCCCGACGGCCACCGCTACCGGTGGCGGGTGGGACACCGGCACGACCCGTCCCCGCGCGGCGGCCCGGGCTGCGCGGAGACCCTGTCGCTGGGCCCGGAGGGGCGGCCGGGCCGGCTGCTGATCGTCTTCCGCCCCGGGCCCGACCGGCTGGTCCCGGACGGCTGGACGCCCTCCGGTTCGGTCGGCACCGGCGGCCGGTGACTGAACCTGCACGAGCCGGGCACCGTCCGGGCGCTGCTGGAGGCGGCGGCGGCCCTCGGCTGGCACCGGGAGCGGCCGGGCGTGCTGGAGGCCGACGGCTGGGAGCTGTTCGACGCGGCGGCCGACAGCCGGTCCGGGGGTTAATTCGTTGGTGCGCGCCGCGCGTCGGCCCTAGGGTGGCGGTCGCGGGCGGCTCCGCGGCGTGCTTCCTTCTCCCTTTTCCGAAAAGAACCAGCGCGCCCCCTCTCCGCCCGCTCCTTCGTCTTCCGCCTCCCCCTGGGGGTCCCTTCCGCATGCCCCGAGCCATCCCGGTGACGTTCGACGTCCGTGTCGACCTCGACCTCGGCTCCTTCCTGCTCCGCCGCCGCACCGCCGTCGCGGTGGACCCGGCCGGGCTGCTGCCCGCCGCCGACCCGTGGAGCCTGCGCGGGCTGACCGCGCTGGACGCCGACCTGGCGAACCGCGGCTACCTGCTGACCGTCGAACTGCGGTCCGCGCTGGCCCGGTTGGCGCCGCTGCGGCTGGCCGAGCTGGGCGGCGCGCTGCTCGGCCGGATCGACCACCTGCTGGGCACCCACCGCGAGCACACCCCGCTGTTCCGCCGCTTCCCGGACGCGGTGCCGGAGGTCGCGCAACTGCACCACAGCCGCCGGATGCGGGCGTTCCTGCGCGCCCAGCCGCACCAGCCGTGCGCCCGCTGCGGGCGGCGCGGCGCGGAGGTCGGCATCGGCCTGCTCGCCCCGTGCGCGCACCTGCTGTGCCCGGACTGCCTGGACGCGCAGGAGGGCGCGCCGCGCTGCCCGTCCTGCGGGACGGCGCTGGCCGTCCACCCGTTCCTGTTCGGCGGCAAGCGCAAGGCCGTGCGCGAGCAGGCCCCGCCGCGCAAGGGCGACCCGGAGCCGCGGGAGCCGCGCGGCTCGGTGCTGCGCCCGCTGCGGTTGCTGAACGAGGACGAGACCACGGCCGCGCTGGCCGAGCTGACCGGTCTGCTGACCCGCCGCACGCCGCTGAACCCGCAGGACCGCGACGACCTGGCCACCCTGCTGGCGCACGCCCCGGCGGACCTGGCGGCGCTGCTGCCCGCCGAGGTCCCGGTCCGCGAGACCAAGGCGCTGGCGCTGGCCGAACTGCTGGGCCGCGAGGGCGCGTCGGCGCTTCCGGTGCTGGCCGAGCGGCTCACCACCGCCACCGACGTGCTGCGCCTGCTGTGGGCGCACTCGGGCGCCGAACCGGACCTGCTGCCGGGCACGGCCCGCCGACTGCGGCTGCGCAACCTGCCGCGGCCGCTGCGCCGCGGCCTGCTGGGCGTGCTGGACGCGCTGCCGACCGCCTCGCTGGCCGAGGACCTCCGTCGCCACCGCGAACCCTGGCTGCGCGCGGGCGAGTTGCTGCACCCGTTCGAGTACGTCCGCCAGTTCCCGTCCGCGGCGGCGGCGTTCGCGCTGCTGCGCGGCACCGACCTGGACGCCGCCCCCGCCGCCTCAGCCGCTCTCGCCGAGCCGCCCGCGCCGCTGCGGGTGGAGCGGGTGCGCGGCCACCGCCGGGTGGCCCACACCGGGTTCGCCAGCCGGGTGGAGGGCCTGCTCGCGGTCGGCGACGTCTCCGGCGCGCTGGCCGAACTGGCGCACCGGCCGGGCGAGTTGGTGCGCC
Source organism: Kitasatospora sp. NPDC004272 (assembly GCF_053603035.1). Classification (NCBI taxonomy): domain Bacteria; kingdom Bacillati; phylum Actinomycetota; class Actinomycetes; order Kitasatosporales; family Streptomycetaceae; genus Kitasatospora; species Kitasatospora sp. NPDC004272. Next base: position 46,398 of record NZ_JBSGET010000002.1, read on the forward strand.
GCCTGCACCACCTGCTGCGGGTGCACACGATCATGGCGCCCGGTGCGCCGGCGCCCGCCGAGCTGTCGGCGGCGCTGGCCCGGGTGCTGCCCCGGGTCGGCCCGGGGCCGCTGCTCGGCGCCTACGGCCGGCTGCGCGGCCCGCGCTCCGCGGGCGAGCGGCGGCTCTACTTCCCACGCGGGCTGGTCTCGTTGGCGCACGGGCGGGAGGACCACGGCACCGTCGTCCCGGCCGCGCTGAGTGCCCCGGTGGTCGCCGCGATCGAGGCCGAGCTACTCCGGCGGTCCGCCGCGACGCTGCCCGATCCGCCCGAAGTCGCCCTGCTGGACGAGGCGTTGACCGGCATGTCGGTGCCGTTCGCGGAGCGTGCGGCGTCCCGGGCGCTGGTGTCGGTGCCGCGCGGCAGCCTGCTGCCGCTGCCGCCGGGCGAGCGGCTGCGGCTGTTCCTGCACTGGGTGCAGCCGCACCACCAGCGCGTCGACCTGGACCTGTCGGTGGCCCTGTACGACGCCGACTGGAAGTTCCGGGGCCGGTGCGACTACACGCAGCTGTCGTTCGGGCGGCAGGCCGCCGTGCACTCCGGCGACTACGTCTCGGCCCCGCCGCCGAAGGGCGCCAGCGAGTTCGTCGACCTGGACCTCGCCGCGCTGGAGGTCGCCGGGGCGCGCTACGCGGTGATGGTCGTGTTCAGTTACAACGACGTCCCGTTCGACCGGCTCCCGGAGGCGTTCACCGGTTTCGCCGGGATCGACGACCGCCCGGGCGGCGGTCCGCTGTCGGCCCGGGCCGTGCGCCAGCGGATGGACCTGACCGGGGACGCCAAGGTGTCCGTCCCGCTGATCGTCGACCTGGCGGAGCGCCGCTTCACCTGGACCGACCTCAACACCTCGGCCACCGGCGGCTACCACAGCGTCGCCCGGCACCGGGACGAGCTGGCCGCGCTCTGCGGCGACGTGCTCGACCACTTCGCCCCCGACCGGCGCGCCACCCTGTGGGACGTGGCCTGCGCCCGGGCCGCCCACACCACCGGCGAGGTGCTGGTGCGCGGCCTGGACGGCACCGTCCGCCGCTGGCGGCGCGAACCCGCCGAGCAGGTCGGCGAGTTCGCCGAGCGGCTGCGCCGGCGGCACGCCCCGGACGGACCGCCGGTCAGCGGGCCGCTGCCCGAACTGCTCGCCGGACGACGGGCGTTCCTCGCCCTGCTGGAGGCCGACCTGCCCGCCGCGGCGGGCCTGCACGGCGAGCTGTACCGCCTGCACCCCGGCCCGCTGGACGCCGCACCGGACGCCCTGCGCCGCCTCACCGCCCCCGACCTGGTCGCCACCCTCGCCCCGGCACCGTGAGCACCCCGCCGGCCTGAGCGCCCCGCCGGCCTGAGCGCCCCGCCGGCCTGAGCGCCCGGCACCGTGAGCGCCCCGGCACCGTCCCGCCCGCACACCCCGCCCGCACACCCCGCCCGCAGGCCCGCCGCCGTCCCGTACAGTGGCGGGCATGCATCGCGGCGTCCTGCCCCCTCCCGCTCGCTGAGCGGGCGGCCGGCCACTTCCTGAGCCCGCCCGGGCCCGTCCCCCTCCGTGGACGGCCGCCCCGGGCCGGTCGGTGCTGCCCGCTTCCGTGGCCCACCGACCATGACGGCTTACCGGGAGTCCCCCGTTGTCCTCCTTCTCCTCCTCCGCCCTGCCCGCCCGGCGGGGCCTGCTGTACGTCGCCCTCGCCGCCACCGCCTGGGGCACCGCCGGGGCGGCGGCCGCGCTGCTGTTCCAGCGCAGCGGCCTGGGCCCGCTGGCCCTGACGTTCTGGCGCTCGGTCGGCGGCGCGGCCGTGCTGCTGGCGCTGCGCCCGTTCGCCCCGGCGCGCCGGGCCCCGCGGCCCGCCGTGCACCGGATCCTGCTCAACGGCCTGGGGCTGACGCTGTTCCAGGCCGCGTACTTCCTGGCCGTCCGGGACGCCGGACTGGCCGTGGCCACCGTGGTGACGCTCGGGTCGGCGCCGGTGCTGGTGGCGTTCGGCGGGCGGCTGCTGATGGGCGAGCGGCTCGGCCGGTCCGGGCTGGCGGCGGTGGCCGGGGCGGTGCTCGGCCTGGGCGTGCTGGTGCTCGGCGGCGGCGCGGCGGGAGCCGGCAGCGGATCCGAACCGGCGGGCCTGGCCTGGGCGTTGGTCTCGGCGGCGGGCTACGCGGCGATCACCGTGGCCACCCGGCACCGGGCGGCGCGCACCGGCGCCGCCGACGACCCGGCGGCCACCACCCTGTGGTCGTTCGGGGTGTGCGCGGTCTGCCTGTTCCCGTTCGCCCTGGTCGAGGGCGCGCTGCCCTCCACCGGCGCGCTGCCCTCGACGCTGCTGCTGCTCGGCTACCTCGCCACCGTGCCGACCGCCCTCGCCTACGCGCTGTACTTCGCGGGGGCGGCGGTGATCCGGGCCGCGACGGCCTCGGTGGTGGCGCTGATCGAGCCGCTCAGCGCCACCGTGTTCGCGGCGGCCGTGCTGGGCGAGCCGCTGACCCCGGCGGCGCTGCTGGGCATGGCGGTGCTGCTGCTGTCGGTGACGGCGCTGGCCCGGTCGGAGCTGCGCGGTCGAACTGACGTATCGTCATGACTCTTCCAACCCACGCTCACGGGCTGGAAGTCGAGCCGACCGCTCGTCAACGCCTGGCCGCCCAGCTCCCGGGAGCCCGGCCGCTACCGCTACGAACCGCTGCTGCGAACCGCTGCTGCGGGCCGCTTCCGTGGTGCGGATCGGCCGCGGTCACCATGCTGTTCGAACCGCGTACCGCGCCCGCGACGCTGCCGTACCGCGCCCGTGGCGCCGCCGTGGCGCGGCCCTGCCGTCGGACGGACGGGTGGGGTCGGGGGTGGTCAGCGGGCCCGGACCGTCAGGCGGCACCGCACGGGCACCTGGACGGTGCGGAAGCGGACCCGCGGGGCGGAACCGGCCGGGAGCAGCCGCCACTTGGCGAGCAGGGTGGCGGTCACCACGGCGACCGAGGCCATCGCGAAGTGGTCACCGGGGCACTTGCGGGGGCCGGCCCCGAACGGGAGGTAGGTGTGGTCCCGGGCGGACGGGCCGCTCTCCGGCCACCGGGCGGGGACGAAGTCCGCGGGGTCCGGGTAGGCGGCCGGGTCGTGGTGGAACTGGTGGGGGCTCAGGTAGACGTCGGTGCCCGCCGGGAGGCGGTGGCCCCCGAGTTCGGCGGGGCGGACGGCGGTGCGCACCAGCATCCAGGTCGGCGGCCGCAGCCGCAGGGTCTCCACGATGGTGCTGTGCAGGAACGGCATCCGGGACAGGTCGGTGTGGGTGGCCGGCCCGTCGGGGGCGGCCTCGGCGATCTCGTCGGCGATCCGCTGCTGGAGGCCCTGGTGCCGGGCCAGGTGGTGCAGCAGCCAGGCCAGCGCGCTGTGGGTGGATTCGCCGCTGGCCATCAGGAGCGAGACGAAGTAGTCGCCGACCTCCGCCGCGGAGAGCGGTTCGCCCGGGTCGTCGGGGCCCGCCGCGGTGAGGGCGGCGAGCAGCCCGGCGGCCCGGGGGTCGTCCCGGTACTTCGGGAGGGCGGTGGCCTCGGCTCGGCGCAGGGCCTCCAGGGCGGGGCGCAGCCGCCGTTCCAGCAGCGGCATCGCGCGGGCGGGCAGCAGGGCGCAGAGGTAGAGCGAGGACAGCAGCCGTTCGGAGGCCGCGGCGAGCCGGTCGACCTCGGCGGTCGGGACGACGGGCAGCATGGTCCGCACGGCGCTGCGGTGGACGTACGGCGCGACGGCCTCCATCGCGTCGATCCGGCGGCCGGCCCGCCAGCCCTCGGCCAGCCGCCGGGCCTCCAGGCACATCGCGGGGACGGCCTCGGCGATCCGGGTCCGGTGGAAGGCGGGCTGGAGGCGGCGGCGCAGCCGGAGGTTGAGCGGGCCGGGGGCGACGCCGAGGATGTCGCCGAGGACGGTGCGGGCGTTGCCGTAGAAGTGGCCGTCCTTGTCGAAGGCGTCGGTGCGGGTCACCAGGACGGTGTGGGCCAGTTCGGGGTCGGTGACCAGCACGCCGGGCCGGTTCCAGAGCCTGACCTGCTGGACGGGGTGGCCGGCCTCGGCGCAGCGGCTCAGCCAGCCGGTCGGGTCGCGCAGCAGGGCGGGGGCGTGGCCGGCCAACGGCACGGCTCCGGGGGCCAGGGGCGCGGAGAGGTGGGGCACGGGGAGTTCCTCGGAGGGGCGGTGGTGGCGGGCGTCGGGGGGCGGGCGTCAGGGGGCCGTCGCGGCGTCCAGTTCGGTGAGCGCCCGGTCGAAGTGGCCGGGCAGGGCGTCGAGTCCGGGCAGGGCGGTGTCGGCGAGGAAGGTGAGCCGCAACTGCCGGCGGTGGGTGGTCCAGGCCGCGAACAGCGGCTGCCCGGGGACGGACGGCGGGATCAGGTGGACGTGCCGCGCGGGGGTGCCCTGCCAGGTCGGGTCGGTCCGGAGCCGGACGTCGGCCAGCGCGAGGGGCACCCGGCGGGCGTCGATGGTGCGTTTGAGGCCCTTGCGGGCGCACCAGTGCGGCAGCCGGTCGAACAGCGCGGTGTGCCGGCGCGCGAGGTCCGCGAGCCGGGCGGCGGAGGCTTCGGCGCGCAGGCTCTCCAGCCGGGCGGCCGGCGAGGGCTGCTGGCAGGGCAGCGGGAGCACCGCGACGGCGCCGCGGTTGCCGAGCAGCCGGTACGGGTCGTCGGGGGCGCGGACGCTGAGCGCGAAGGTGGCGGGGAGCGGCGCGGGGGCGTCCCGCCAGGTGTCCGGGTGCCAGGCGCGCAGCGCCCCGGTCAGGGCGGCCAGGGTGAGGTGGCTGGTGCCCGCGCCGGTCCGGCGGGTGAGCGCGTGCAGGCGGTCGAGGTCGTACGTGCCGAGCACGGCCCGCCGGGCGCCGGCCGCCGGCTGCCGGGCGGGGGGCCAGTCGGTCGGGCGGTGGCGCTGCCGGGGCAGCAGGTCCTCGCGGAGCGCGGCGGCGAGGGCGGAGCCGCGCGGGACGCGGGGCGCGGTTCCGGCGGTTCCGGCGGTTCTGGCAGTTCCGGCGGTTCCGGCCGGGCGTCCGGGGGTGCGTCCGGACGGGGGGCCGAGGAGCAGGTCGACCGTCTCGGTGACGGCGCGTCCGTCCTGGAAGGCGTGGTGGGCGCGGTAGGCGAGGGCGAAGCCGTCGGCGGTGGCGGAGCCGACGATCCACAGGCCCCAGAGCGGCCGGGTGTGGTCGAGCGGCTGGTCGAGGACGGCGTCCAGGGCGGTGGCGGGGTCGGCCAGCAGGTCGCCGGGCACGGTCAGGGCGTGCACGTGGTCGCGGACGTCGAAGTCGGGCGCGGGCTCCCAGCGCCGCCGCCGGGCGTCGGGGCGGAGGGTGAGTTCGGGCAGCGCGGGGAGGCGCTCGCGGAGGTGCTCGGCGAGCCGGTCGGGCCCGGGCGCCCGGCCCGGGAAGGTGAGCAGGGTGCCGAGGTGGAGGCGGGGGTCGGGGCCGAGGCCGGCGATCTCCATGATCAGCCGGTCGCGGCTGGAGAGCGGCCGGGCGGGCGGCGGGACGGCGGACCGGAGGGCGGCGGGCCGGAGGGCGGCGGGGTGCGGCAGAGCCACGGGACGGCTCCTAGGCGGGGGCGAGGACGAGGGCGGCGTTGTGCCCGCCGAAGCCGGCGGAGACGCTCAGGCCCGCCCGGACCGGGCCGAGCCGGAGCGGGGCGGTGGGCAGGTGCAGGCCGGTGGTGCCGGGCGAGGGGTGCGCGAGGTTGGCGGTCGGCGGGGCGGTGCCCTCGGCCACGGCGAGCACGGTGAGCGCGGCCTCGACCGTGCCGGCCGCCCCGAACAGGTGGCCGGTGACGCCCTTGGTGGAGGAGACCGGCGGCCGGTGCGGCAGCAGCCGGGCCAGCGCGGCCGCCTCCACCTCGTCCCCCTGCGGGGTGCCGGTGGCGTGCGCGTTGACGTAGCCGATGTCGGCCGGGTCGAGCCGCGCGTCGGCGAGGGCGGCCCGGACGGCGGCGGTGAGGCCGGAGCCGTCGTCGCGGGGGCGGACCGCGTTGTACGCCTCGCTGGCCGAGCCGTGTCCGAGCAGGCGGGCCCGGACCCGGGCGCCGCGGGCGGCGGCGTGCTCGGCCCGTTCGAGGACCAGCACGCCCGCGCCCTCGCCCGCGACGAACCCGTCCCGGTCGGCGTCGAACGGCCGGGGGGCGCCGGCGGGGTCGTCCAGCCGGTGCGAGAGCGCGCCGATCCGGTCGAAGCCCGCGAGGTGGAACGGGGTGAGCAGGGCGTCGGTGCCGACCACCACGGCCGTGTCGCAGCGGCCCAGGCGCAGCAGGTCGGCGGCGAGGCCGAGGGCGGTGGCGCCCGCGGCGCAGGCGGAGCCGACGGTGGTGCTGGGCCCGCGGGCCTGCAGGGCGATGGACACCTGCGCGGCGATCGAGTTCGGCAGCGAGGAGGGGACGGCGAACGGCGACACCGCGGCCGGGCCGTCCGCGCGCAGCTTCAGGTGGTGCGCGTCGTACGCGGTGACGCAGCCCGCGCCGGTCCCGGCCAGGACGGCGGTGCGGTCGGCGTCCCAGTCGGCCGCGAGCGTGTGCGGGTCGACGCCGATGCCCGCGTCGCGGACCGCCTCGACGGCGGCGAGCAGGGCGAACTGCACGCAGCGGTCCAGGCGGCGGTGCCGGGCGGTGCCGAGCCGTTCGGCGGCGAAGGGCGGGGCCGGGCAGCTGAGGTAGCTGCTGACGGCTTCCTCCCCGGCCCCCTCGCGCGGGTCGGGGAGACGGGTGACCACGCAGGTCGGCAGCGCCTTGAGGACGCGCTCCCAGGTGGCGGCGGTCCCGTCCCCGGCCGGGGTGAACAGGCCGATGCCGGTGACGGCGACCGGGACGGCGACCGGGCTCGGGGGCGGCGTCGGGCTCGGGGTCAACGCGCGCTCCCGGCACCGGCGGTGACCGCCGCGAGGTCGCCGATGGTGACGGTGCCGCGCAGCGCCTCCTCGGGGACGTGCAGGCCGTGCTGGACGCGCAGCACCTCGGCGAGTTCGGCCAGGCCCAGCGAGTCCAGGCCGACCTCCTCGCGGAGCGTGTCCGCGTCGATGTCGGCCTCGGTGCCCATGGTGGCGAGGACGGCCTTGAGTTGCTCGACGGTCATGTGGTCACACGGCTTCCGGTCGGCGCGGGTCCCGGTGCGGGTTCCGGCGCGGGTTGCGGTACGGGTTGCGGTACGGGGGTCGGTACGGAGGTGGGCGCGGAGCCCGCCGCGGGGGCGAGGGGGTCGCGGGGGGCGGCGGCGCGGCCGGGGCGGGCACCGACGGTCACCCGGGTGTCGGTGAGGGTCAGGGAGAACGCCGCAACCGGCTCCGGGGGCGCGGGGTTCGGGGAGTCCAGCCGCCAGCGCGCGGTGACCGTGGCCAGCACGACGGCCATCTCGGTCCAGGCGAAGGACTCGCCCAGGCAGCCGTGGGCGCCGACTCCGAAGGGCAGGAACGCCTCGCGGCACCGGCCCGCGTCCGGCCCGGCCCAGCGGTCGGGGCGGAACCGGGCGGGCTCGGGGAAGAGCCGCGGGTCCCGCTGCAGGGCGTAGTAGGAGAACATCACCATGGTGCCCGCGGGAACGTCGATCCGGTCGGCCAGCCGGGTGTCGCGCACGGCGGTGCGGGAGACCAGGTAGCCCGGCGGGTAGAGGCGCAGCACCTCGGTGAGCACCCGCCGGGTCAGCGGGAGGTGGGGCAGGTCGGCGGCGGTCACCGGGCGGCCGGCCAGCCGCCCGTCCACCTCGGCCTCCAGCGCCGCCCGGACCTCGGGGTGGGCGGAGAGCTGGTGGACGGTCCAGGACAGCGTGCGGGAGACCGACTCGACGGCCGCGATCAGGAAGGTCATGATCTCGTCGTGGACCTGCTGGGGCGGCAGCGGCCGCCCGCTCTCCTGGTCCCGCGCCGCCAGCAGGGCGGCGAGCAGGTCGTCCGGGGCGCCGGTGGTGTCCCGGCGGCGGGCGACGAGCGCGTCGACGAGGCGGGTCAGGTCGGACATGCCGTGCCGGAAGCGCCGGTTGAGCGGCAGCGGCAGCCGGGCCAGCAGTCCGGTCGGGTCCATGCTCCGGGTGCCGGCCCAGGCCATCAGCTCGGGGACGGCCCGCACCACCTGGTCGAGCTCCCGCCCGGTGACGTCGGCACCGAACAGGCAGCGCACCACGGATTCGGTCGCCAGGTGGGTGAACTCCCGGTCGAGGTCGAGCTGTTGGCCCGGGCTCCAGCTCGCGGCCCGCTGCCCGGCCAGGGCGGCCATCACCTCCGCGTACCGGGGCATCCTGGACTGCGCGAGCACCGGCAGCACGGTCCGGCGCTGCTGCCGGTGGAAGGGGCCGTCGGTGGCGAGCAGGCCGTTGCCGATGATCTGCTTCATCACCCGGAAGTGCGGGCTCAGTCCGAAGTCGGCGGCCCGCCGGGTGAGGAGTTCGCGCACCGGCCGGTGGTCGCCCAGCACGAGCACCCGTCGGCGGCCGAGCCGGATCCAGACCGCCGGCCCCCGGTCGCGGAGCTCCTCCAGGAAGCCGAGGCGGTCGCGGACCAGCCGGGCCGTGTGGCCGATCAGCGGGAGCCCGCCGGGGGCGGAGGGCGCGAAGTCGTGCATGCTGCTTGGACGTTCCTTGTCACGCGGGCGGTCGGGGCGGGGACGGTCGGGGCCTGGCGGGGCGGTCGGGGCGGGGACGGTCAGGGCCTGGCGAGGCGGGCGGGACGGGGACGGTCAGGGCCTGGCGAGGCGGGCGGGACGGGGACGGTCAGCACCGGAGGCGGAGGGCGTGGCCCAGGCCGAGCAGGACGCACACGTCCGCGAGCACCGGGGCGTCGTACAGCAGCGGCCGCGGACCGGCCTGGTCGGGCACCGAGGTGAACCCGCCGTCCGGGCGCTGGCGGCCGGTCAGGTGGTCGACCGCCCGGCGCAGGGCGGGGGCCGCTCCCGGCGAGCCGGGCGGCAGGTGGGCGAGGGCGATCGCCGCGTACGCGGTGCTGATCGGGTCGCTCGGCCCGGCCGCGTCGTGCCCGTAACCGCCGTCCGGGCCCTGGCCCGCCAGCAGGTGGTCGAGCATCCGCCCGCGCAGCACGGCGACCCCGTCCGCCGTCCCGTGGCCCGTCCCGTCCGCCGCCCCGGGCTGGGTCGCGCGCAGGGCGAGGACGGTCCGGAAAGCCGCGTTGGTGGTGTTCCGGCTCCAGCTGCTCTCCGGGGGCAGCGCGAGCCGGGCGGGGTCGGTGAGGTGGTGCAGCGCGTCGGCCACCGCGTCCCGGCAGCGGGCGGCGGGGGCCAGCGCGTTGACGGCGGCCGCGGTCATGGCCCGCTCGGAGGCCACCCCGCGGGCGAAGGTGGGGAACCCGCCGTCCTCGTTGCGCTGCGCCAGCAGGTAGTCCTCGGCCCGGCGGACCTGCCCGGCGTACCGGACGGGGTCGGTGGCCCGGAGGAGTTCCAGGCAGTAGGCGGTGTCGTCGGTGTCGCTCTGGAGCACGCCCCGGGTGAACCCGAACCCGCCGTCCCGGTGCTGGAGTTCGGCGAGCGCGCGGGCCGCGCCGGCCAGCGCGGGGTGTCCGGCGTGCCCGGCGGCGGTGAGGGCGAGACCCGCGAGGGCGGTGGCGAACACGTCCATCCCGGTGATGAACGGCAGGCCGCCGTCGGCCCTCAGGTGGCGCAGCGTGTGCTCGGTCCCGCGCGCGGCGGCCGCCCGCCGCGCCGGGTGGTGCCGCAGCGCGAGCAGGGCGAGCAGCCGGGCCAGGAAGTTGCCCTCCCAGATCCGCTCCTCGCGGACCACCGCCGCCAGCAGCGCCCACTCGCCGTCGCCGACCCGCTCGGGGCGGCCCCGGCCGTGGGCGGCGAGGGCCTTGAGCGCGGTCATCTCCACCAGCAGCCAGGACTGTTCGCCCGGGGCCGCGTACGACTCCCAGCGGACGGCGGGGTGCGGGACGGCGCCGAGTTCGGCCAGCAGGGTGCGGAACATCAGGCGCTTGCGGCCGGCCGTGAAGTGGCCGAACCGGTCCAGTTCGGCCTCGGCCGCGGCGGCGGCCCCGGGGGAGCCGTCCAGCACGCTCCGGGCGACGGCGGCCTGCAGGGCGTCGGGCGGCGCGGTGTCCAGGGTGTGCTTGAGGTGGCGGACCAGGCGGTCCCGGGCGGGGTGGGCGGGCAGCAGGTCCTCGACCAGGACGAGCAGCAGCGAGGACTCCAGCACCCGGCTCTCGACCGGGGCGCGGACCAGCCCGTCGGCACCGAGGAGCGCCAGCACCCGGCGGCTCAGGCGGTCGCGGCAGCGGTGCTGTGCGGGGGTACCGGCCAGCGGGGAGGGGGCGGCGGGGATCCCAGCGGTGATCATGTGTTCCTCGGGGTCGTCGGGTCGCGGGTCCGGGCGGGCCCCTGGCCGCTACTGCGGCACCGGAACGTCCAGGGCACCCGGGACCCCCGGGGCGCCCGGGACGCCCAGGACACCGGGTACGCCCAGGACACCGGGTACGCCCCGGACGCCGGGTACGCCCAGGACGCCCAGCCGGGCGAGGCGCAGCAGGGCGTCCCGACCGACCGGGTTGAACGGCCGGGGCGGCCGGGCGAGCAGTTCCCCCAGCGGCCGCAGCGCGTGCCACGCCACCTCGGCGACCAGCGGCGCGAGTCGGGCGCCGGCGGGCAGCCGCCAGTGGTGCACGGCCAGCCGGCAGGGCCCGTCGGGCGAGTCGTGCTGCTCCCGCCAACCCTCCTCGGGCCGGGCCGAGACGGCGAACTCCTCCGCCAACTCCCGCACCGCGGCCTCCAGGTAGCTCTCCCCGGCGCGCACCGAGCCGCCCACCAGGACGTCGTGGTGCCCCGGCAGCACCCGGGCCAGGTCCGGCCGCCGGTAGACCAGGACCCGGCCCCGGCCGTCGTGCACGACGGTCGCCGCGACCCGGTGGAACAGCCCGTCCAGCGGTCTGCGCCCCCGCACTCCGGTGGCGACCCGCCGGTCCGCGCCGTCCACGTAGTCGACGGGCTCGCCAGTGCTCGCACCGGAAGATCGATTCGTCACGGTGCGTATGTAAGGCGATACGCTGCGCGATGTCAAGGCGGTCGAGAACGGCCCGCCACCGCTATCCGTGGAGTTCAGATGACCGCCACCCGCGTACCGCCCGACCTGGACAGCCGGACGGTCGAGGACCCCCGGAGCCTGATCGAACTGCTGCGGGCGGCACAGCGGTTGGGGCCGACGGTCGGCCTCGACCTCGGCGGCCGGCGGGCCGTCCTGGTGACCGGGGCCGAGCAGCTCCGCGCCCTGCTGGTGGACGGCGACGCGCGGTTCACCAAGCAGTCGCACCGGGCCCGCATCCTGCTCGGCGACGGCCTGATCTCGGTCTCCGGGGAGCGGTGGAAGCGCCAACGCCGCCGCCTGCAGAGCTACTTCACCGGCGTCGGACTGCGCCGCAGCCTCCCGCACATCACCGCCGCGGCCCGCCGCACCGCCGACCGGTGGGCCGCGCTCTCCACCCGTGCGGACGCCACCACGGACCTCGGCGAGGACATGCGCCACTACGCCCTGGACGCGATCTGGCGGGTGCTCACCGGCCGGGAGCTCGACCCGGCGACAGCCCGCCGACTGGCCGTCCTGGACGAGGTGGTGGCCGCCCTGCCGACCATGGGCACCGACCCCGCCACCGACGCCCGGCTCGCGGACCGGATCGCCGAGATCGACGAGGTCGCCCGCGAGGTGATCGCCACCGCCCGCACCGAACTCCGCACCGGCGCAACCGACTTCCCCGCCACCCCCGGCTCCCCCGACTCCCCCGACTCCCCCACCGAACCTGCCGGCCCCGCCGAACCCGCCTCCGGCACCCCGCGCGGGATCCTGCACGACCTGCTCGATCCGGCCCTCGCCGACGGGAGCGGCCCCTACCCCGAGGCCCTGGTCCGCGACGAGTTGATCACCCTGGTGGTGGCCGGCTACGAGACCACGGCGACCGCACTGACCTGGCTGCACCTCCTGCTGCACGCCCAACCGCAGTGGCGCGCCTGGGCGTTGGACAGCGGACCGACCGGCTCCCCCGCCCGCGGCCGGGCGCTGCAGGCGCTGGTGTCCGAGGCGCTGCGGCTCTACCCGCCGGTCTGGCTGCTGCCCCGCCAGGCCGAGTCCGACGGCCCGTTGGGCCCGTTCGACATCGAGGCCGGCACCCGCGTGCTGGCCTGCCCCTACCTCACCCAGCGCGATCCGGAGCGCGTCCCCGAGCCCGACGCCTTCGACCCGGCCCGGTTCCTCGGCCCCGACCGCCCGGCCCACGACACCCATCTACCCTTCGGGCTCGGCCCCCGGGTCTGCCTGGGTCGGCAGTTCGCCCTGCTGGAGATGGAGGCACTGCTCGAAGCCGTACTCCCGCACTATGCACCGGAGTTGCGCACCCCGCCGCCCGCCCCCGTCTTCGCCGCCACCCTTCACCCGCACGGCCCCCTGCCCGCGACGATCCGCCCCACCGCCCCGGCGGCCCCCTCGACCCCGTCCACGCCATCGACCCCGCCCGCCCCCACGACCCCGCCCGCGCCGTCAGCCCTGACCGGTGGAGTGCCCGCGTGAACCGCACCGGCCTGGTCCTCGACTTCGGCGGCGTACTCACCACCCCGCTCCCCCGGGCGGTCCGCGCCTTCGAGCAGCGCGAAGGCCTGCCCGAAGGGGCCTGCCTGACCGCCATGTACCTGGACGAGGACAGCCGACGGCTCACCCACGACCTGGAGCTGGGCCGGCTCACCCAGACCGAGTGGAACCGGCTGATCGCCCCGGTCCTCGGCGTGCCCCCGGACGACCTGATGCGGCGGATGTTCGCCGACCTGCGGCCCGAGCGGCGCATGATCGACGCCGCCGCACGGGCCCGCGCGGCGGGCGTCAAGGTCGGCATCCTGTCCAACAGCGGCGGCCTGGACCCGTGGAACCTCTACGCCGACTACCAGCTCGACAGCCGCTACGACGCCGTCGTCCTCTCCGAGCGGCACGCCCTGCGCAAGCCCGACCCGGCGATCTACCGGGTGGTGCTGGAACTGCTCGAACTCCCCGGCTCCGCCTGCGTGTTCGTCGACGACACCGCCGGCTACCTGCCCGCCGCCGAGGAACTCGGGATGGCCACCGTGCACGCCGGGGACCCGGCCGGGACGATCGCCCGGCTCGAAGCGCTGCTGGGCGTGCCGTTGGCGGCGGACCGCTGACGGCCCGGGCCCGCCCCCGGCCCGCCGGTCGTCAGCGCGGTGCTCCGGCCGTCACCAGGTAGTAGTCGTAGTAGCCCTCCCGGTAGGCCCGCAGGAAGTTGCGGGGCCAGGTCTCGGGGGCCCAGAACTTGCTGACCCAGGCGTCCCAGCCGGACCAGACGTGCGGCCCGATCGAGGTGGCCCGGACCTCTGTCAGCCCGGCGGCGGCGAAGGCGTCGGTGAGCGCCCGCACCGGGTGCGCGTGGTCGAGCCCGGCGGGGAACTCGGGCAGCAGTTCGGCGAGTCGGGCCCGCCGCCCGGGCACGTCGTCGACGGCGAAGAAGGTGGCCACGGCCACCCGGCCGCCCGGGCGCAGCACCCGCGCCGTCTCGGCCGCGAAGGGGGTCAGCTCCGGGAAGTGCTGGGCCGCCTCCACGCTGACCACCGCGTCGAACTCGCCTTCTCCGAAGGGAAGTTGCTCGGCCGTCCCGTGGACGAACCGCAGCCGTTCGGGCTCGGCGGCGAGCAGTTCGGCGTGCGCGGTGCGGGCCCGCCGCAGTTGCTCGGGGTGGATGTCCATCCCGGTGAGCGCCGCGCCGTACTCGCGCAGGGCCAGCGCGCACCCCATGCCGATCCCGCAGCCGACCTCCAGGACCCGCGGGACCGGGGCGCCCGGTGGGAGGGCGGCGTCCAGGACGCACCGGTAGAGGTTCTCCTGGCTGCGGATCCGGGCGGCGCCGTCGAGCGGTCGGCCGAGGTCGATGTCCTGCCAGTGACCGAAGTTGATGAACCCTCCGGCGAAGAAGGGCGTCCGGCTCACGTCGTCCGGCCCGTAGGTCTCCTGCACCGCGGCGGGCATGGTGAGTTGCTCGTTCATGGGGTCGAAGCCTAGGAAGGATCGGCGACCGCCCGGGTGACCGTCACCCGTTCCGGTGAACGGCGTGTCCGGCGCCTGCGGCGCTCGGCGGCGCTCGGCGGCGCTCGGCGGCGCTCGGCGGCGCTCGGCGGCGCCGGAGTATCCCACTGGGGAGTGAGCCGTGCCGAATCGGCCCGGATCCGCTTGCGGGAACGCTACGTTGGACTCCCAGCCACCGACATGCGAGGGGGACCTGCTACGTGTCCGGCGAGCAAGCTGCCATCGACAGGGCCGTGAGCGCCGTCATCTCCGCCGTGCAGGCCGGTGACGTCGCCGGCCTGTACGAGTCCGTGATGCCGCCGGCGGGCCTGAAGACGCCGCCCGCCGAAGCCACCAACTGGTTCGCCCTGCTCCTGATCCACCTGGCGCTCGCCGCCTCGTCGGCGAGCGACCTGGAACCGGGCTGCTCCCGGGAGGCCGTCACCCAGTGGATCAGGGGCGTCCTGGGCCCGGCGCCCACTCCCGCCCTGATCCGCGGCGCGGACCCGGCCCGCATCGACCACGTCACGGCCGCCAACGCCGCGGCCGACCACGCCCGCTACGTCGGCTACGGCGTCGACCTGATGATGGTGGGCCTCACCCCGCCCGGCCAGGACGTGGACCGGCAGACCATCGAAGCCCACCAGGCGTCGACCAACGACAAGACCGTGCGCATCAACGTCATCGCCCTCCTCGCCAGCCTCGCCGCCGTCCCCGTCCGCCGCCGCTGACCCCGCTCCCCCGCTCCCCCGACCCGACGCCCCCGGCTCCCCCGACCCGCCGCCCCCGGCTCTCCCGACCGGGACGTGCGGCCGGCCCGGAGGACGGGCACCGGTCCCGGTCGCGGCAGGGGGCTTCCCGAGCGCGGCGGCCGGGAATGCACCGGGTCAGTCGTCCCGGCCGGCACCGGCCTTGGCGTCGATCTCGGCGATCAGGTCTTCGACCAGGGCCTCGATGGCGTCGCGGATCGGGCGGACGGCCTCGACTCCTCGGCCGGCCGGGTCCTCCAACTTCCAGTCCAGGTACTCCTTGCCGGGGAAGAAGGGGCAGGCGTCGCCGCAGCCCATCGTGATGACGTAGTCGGAGGACCGGACGGCCTCGGTGGTGAGGATCTTCGGCTTCTGGTCGGAGATGTCGACGCCGACCTCGGCCATCGCGGCGACGGCGGCCGGGTTGACCTCGTCGCCGGGGGCGGAGCCCGCGGAGCGGACCTCGACGCGGTCGCCCGCCAGGTGGGCGAGGAACCCGGCGGCCATCTGGGAGCGGCCGGCGTTGTGGACGCAGACGAACAGCACGGAGGCGAGCGGCGCGGCGGCGGTCATCGGTGGGTCCTTCGTTCGGGTCGGGCATCCGGACCGGGCAGGCGGCAGCGACCACAGGATGCATCAGCTGTCACTGGCGTCAGCCCCGGCTGATATGAAAGTATCAGCCCATGGTGATGTCAGTCGACACTGAACTGTTGCGGGTGCTGTCCGATCCGCTGCGGCTGCAGATCGTGACCCTGCTGGCCCGCGAGACCCTGTGCACCACGCACCTGGTGGCGGAGACCGGCGCCCGCCAGACCAACCTCTCCAACCACCTCAAGGTGCTGCGGGACGCCGGGGTGGTGGACACCGAGCCGTGCGGCCGGTTCACGTACTACCGGCTCCGCCCGGAGGTGCTGGAGTCGCTGTCCGCGCAGTTCGCCGACCTGGCCGCCACCGCCCGCGCCCACGCCGACAGCAAGAGGTCCTGCTGATGCCCCGCACCGAGTCCGCGCCGGACACCGGAGCCGCCGGAGCCGCCGAATCGGCGCCCGCGTCGGTCGCCGGGAAGCTCTCCTTCGTCGACCGCTACCTGGCGGTGTGGATCCTGCTGGCGATGGCCGTCGGCCTGGGCCTGGGCCGGCTGGTCCCGGGGTTGAACGACGCGCTCGCCAAGGTGGAGGTCGGCGGGATCTCGCTGCCGATCGCGCTCGGCCTGCTGGTCATGATGTACCCGGTCCTCGCCAAGGTCCGCTACGACCGGCTCGACACCGTCACCGGCGACCGCAGGCTCATGGCCTCCTCGCTGGTGATCAACTGGATCGTCGGCCCGGCCGTGATGTTCGCGCTGGCCTGGATCTTCCTGGCCGACCTGCCCGCGTACCGCACCGGCCTGATCGTCGTCGGGCTGGCCCGCTGCATCGCCATGGTGATCATCTGGAACGACCTCGCCTGCGGCGACCGCGAGGCCGCCGCCGTCCTGGTCGCGCTCAACTCCGTCTTCCAGGTCGTCATGTTCGGCCTGCTGGGCTGGTTCTACCTCGACCTGCTGCCCGGCTGGCTGGGCCTGGGCGAGGGCGAGCACCTCGACGTCTCGATGGGGAAGATCGCCCTCAACGTCGTCGTCTTCCTCGGCGTCCCGCTGATCGCCGGGTTCCTCACCCGCCGCCTGGGCGAGCAGAAGCTCGGCCGGGAACGCTACGAGAGCAACCTGCTCCCGAAGATCGGCCCCTGGACCCTGTACGGCCTGCTGTTCACCATCGTCATCCTGTTCGCCCTCCAGGGGAGGACGATCACCTCCCAGCCGCTGGACGTCGCCCGGATCGCCCTGCCGCTGCTCGCCTACTTCGCGATCATGTGGTTCGGCACCTTCGCCCTGGGCAAGGGCCTCGGCCTGACCTACGACCGCACCGCCACCCTCGCTTTCACCGCCGCGGGCAACAACTTCGAACTCGCCATCGCGGTGGCCATCGGCACCTTCGGCGTCACCTCCGGCCAGGCCCTCGCGGGCGTCGTCGGCCCGCTGATCGAGGTGCCGGTGCTGATCGCCCTGGTGTACGTCTCCCTCGCCCGGCGCAGGAAGTTCGCCCCGGCGAGCTGACCGAGCCCCCCTTCGGCACCGGGCCCGTCGGTCGACCAACCGGTGGTACCCGGTCGGGCCGAGGAACTGGGCGAACCGCTCCCGCGCCCGGGCCACGCCGAGGGCCGCCGCGCCGTCCTCCTCCGCCGCGCCGTCCCTTCCAGGGGGCCGGACAGCCGGATTCAGCCGATCGACGGGCTGCGGCGTTCGATCAGTACGGTGTCGCGCCAGCGGCCGTGGTGGCGGGCGACGCGTTCGCGGGTGCCGATGACGCGGAAGCCGGCGCGGGCGTGCAGGGCGAGGCTGGCGGTGTTCTCGGGGAAGACGGACGACTGGATCGTCCAGATCCCGGCCGCCTCGGTGGAGTCGATCAGCGCCGCCAGCAGGGCGCCCGCGATGCCCCGGCCGCGGTGGCCGGGGTGGACGTAGACGGAGTGCTCGACCACCCCGGCGTAGGCGGGGCGGGTGGAGACCGCGCTCACCGCCGCCCAGCCGAGCAGCTTCCCGTCCGGACCGAGGGCGACGTGCCGGTGCGCGGGCAGCCGGGCGGCGTCGAACGTCGCCCAACTCGGCGCCCCGGTCTCGAAGGTGGCGTTGCCCTCCTCGATGCCCGCCCGGTAGATCGCGAGCACCTGCTCGGCGTGCTCGGGCCGCATCGGGACGAGCCGGGGGTGGTCGACGGGCACGGGAGGTCCTCCGAGGGGGCGGGTCAGCGGTTCAGGTCGAGGAGTCGGGCCAGGCCGGCCAGGACGGACGGCTCGACCCGGTAGTACACCCAGGTGCCGCGCCGTTCGGAGGCCAGTAGTCCGGCCTCGCGGAGCTTCTTCAGGTGGTGCGAGACGGTGGGCTGGGACACACCAACATCCTGGATGTCGCACACGCACGCCTCGCCGCCCGGGTGGGAGGCGACCTTCGAGAACAGCCGCAACCGCACCGGGTCGCCCAGCGCCTTGAACATCGCGGCCATCCGCGCCGCGTCCGCCTCGGAGAGTTCCGCCGAGGTCAGCGGCGGGCAGCACGGCACCACCTCCGGTGCGAGCACCGGCAGCTCCACCCTCGAATTCGACATGCGCCTATATTGACACTCATCGATTCAGGGGGCAAGGTCGAAGGCGACAGCACATCGACACTTGTCGAATCAGGCGGGTCGCAGCCCATGTCGTCCCGCAGCTCGAAGGGGAGAGAACCTGCCATGACCTCCGACACAGCCGGCCTGCCCGTCCTCGTGATCGGCGCCGGACCGATCGGCCTGGCCGCCGCCGCCCACCTGCTGGAGCGCGGCCTCGAACCGCTGGTGCTGGAGGCCGGGCCCTCGGCCGCCACCGCCGTCCGCGCGTGGGCGCACGTGCGGCTGTTCTCCCCGTGGGCCGAGGTCGTCGACCCCGCCGCCGAGAAGCTGCTCGCCCCCACCGGCTGGACCCGCCCCGACGCCGACGCCTACCCGACCGGCGGCGAGTGGGTCGCCCAGTACCTGCAACCGCTCGCCGACGTCCTCGGCGGACGCGTCCGCTACGACGCCCGCGTCACCGGCGTCGCCCGCGCCGGACGCGACCGGATCGTCGACGCCGACCGCGAGCAGCAGCCCTTCACCGTTCACGTCACCCGCGCCGACGGCCGCGAGGAACGCCTGCTCGCCCGCGCCGTCGTCGACGCCTCCGGCACCTGGGCCACCCCCAACCCGCTCGGCGCCGACGGCCTGCCCGCCCTCGGCGAGCGCGCCGCCGCCGACCGGATCTCCTACCGCGTCCCCGACCTGCGCGACCCCGCCGTCCGGGCCCGCTACGCCGGGAAGCGCACCGCCGTCGTCGGCACCGGCGCCTCCGCGTTCACCGCCCTCGCGGCCCTCGCCGACCTCGCCGAGGACGCGCCCGGCACCCACGCGGTGTGGGTACTGCGCCGCGGCCTCACCGGCACCACCTACGGCGGCGGCAGCGCCGACCAGCTCCCCGCCCGCGGCGCCCTGGGTCTCGCCGCCAAGCAGGCCGTCGAGGACGGCCACGCCACCGCGCTCACCGGCTTCCGCAGCACCGCCGTCGAACGCGCCACCGGCGGCCGCCTGGTACTGATCGCCGAAGACGGCACCCGCACCGAGGAGTTGGACGAGGTGATCGTCCTGACCGGCCTGCGCCCCGACCTGTCCTTCCTCACCGAACTGCGCCTCGCCCTCGACGACCGCCTCCAGGCGCCCGTCGCGCTCGCCCCGCTGATCGACCCCAACCAGCACTCCTGCGGCACCGTCTACCCGCACGGCGCCAGGGAGTTGAGCCACCCCGAGCAGGACGTCCACCTGGTCGGCATGAAGTCCTACGGCCGCGCCCCGACCTTCCTCGCCCTGACCGGTTACGAGCAGGTCCGCTCCGTCGCCGCCGCCCTCGCCGGCGACCACGAGGCCGCCGCCCGGGTCGAACTCACCCTCCCCGAAACGGGCGTGTGCGGCGGCGCCGGCCTGTACGACGAACCCGCCCAGGACCAGGGGCAGGGCGGCGGCTGCTGCAGTGTTCCCGCCGCCCCGCAGCTCATCACCCTCGGCACCCCCACCACCGGCAGTTCCTGCACGCCCGACAACGGCTGCTGACCTGCCACGCCGCCGCGTCGGGGGCAGCGCGGTGCGCGCACGGGCGCGGCGGGTGCGGAGTGGGACAGCGGTCCCCGGCGACGAAGGTGGCGCCCCCGCGGGCGCGCGGCGGACCCGATGCGCGGCTGTTCTCCCGTGATGTGACGGCCCATCATGGGAGAACCCTCACCCACCGACGTACGGAGGCACCCCATGCGCTCCCCGCACCGACTCGCCGCCGCCCTGTCCGCCGTCCTGGTGCCGGCCGGCACCGCCCACGCCCACGCCGACACCGTCATCGCCGGCCTCTGACCGCCCGCGCCCGGACGCTGCGCCAGGTCCACTCCAGGACCTGCCGGGGAGCCCCGGGCCGGCCCCGGGCACGGGCCGGGCCGGGGACCACCTCGCGCGGGGCCGGTCAGAAGGTCAGGTCGACGTCCACGTGGCCGGTGCCGCCGTCCTGCCAGGGTCCCCAGCTGAAGAGCTCCGAGTTCGAGTAGTAGAAGTGCACGTCCGCGCTGAGCCGCCACGTGCCCTCCTGGAACCGCACCCGGCGGTCGCCGGCCAGGTAGGCTTCCTGGGCCGACCAGTTCCAGGGCAGGTTCCCGGTGGAGACGGTGCCGTCCGGGGCGGTCAACTCGTAGGTGCCCTCCATGCCGGCCCGGCCGTCCCTGATCCAGTCGCCCCTGAAGTTGTGGAACTTGGCCCACTTGATCGCGGCGACCGCCTGCACCGTGCCGTCGCCCATGTCCTTGATCCCGGCCGTCCAGCGGAACTCCCGCCTGCCGTCGCCGGGGTAGGAGTACTGGTCCTCGGCCCAGCGGTGCGGGCCGTCGACGACCTGGCGGTGGCCGGCCGCCGCAGCGGCGGGCGCCGCGACCGCGTGCGCCGGTCCGACCGCGGCGACCGGTCCCAGCAGCGCCGCGACCAGGGCCGCGGCCGGGAGCAGAGTACGGCGAAGTGGCATGACTCACCTGTCCTTCGATCGGGCGGCGCGCCCCGCGCCGCGACGATCACAGGCTGGCACGCGCACCACGGCGAATACGCCCGGGACACGCTCGCGGTCCACCGGCCGGGCGGTCGGCGCCCTGACGGGCCGGTGGACGCCGTCGACCGGGGCGTGCGCGTGCCCGCTTCCACTCCTCGATGCGGAAAATGCGCTCCCCGCGCTCTTTCACGCCGTGAACCGGACAGCGGGGGCGTCCCGAATGGTCTGCGGACCCTGTCCCATGCCACTGATTGTTGCCAGTGGCACGACCGGCGCTGACGGAGCATCCGCCCGGGCCGGTCCACGGCAACGCCCGGGGAAGACGTGCAGTCACCACCTGCGGCGGGTCCGCGACCAGGAAACAGCGCGAGCGGCTCACGGGCGATCGCCCGCAGGAGGAACACGTGAACAGGACACGACGGACCGAGCACTTCCCCGCCCACGCCGAGGACGGCCTGCTGGCGGTGACGTCCTTCGACCACCCGGTGCGCGGCCCGGTGAGCTGCCCGGCCGCCCCGGTGCTCGCGGCGTGGCTCGACACGTGGGGGGTGCCCACCAGGACCGGCCCCCTCCGCGGCGCGGGGGAAGGGGACGGGAGGGCCGGCACGCGTGACGGCCGGCTCGTCGCCACCACGTACGTCGACCCGGGTGGCGCGGTCAGGGGGATCGCCGTCCTCGCGCCGGACCTCCTCGTGGAGACGGCCACTGCGGCCGTCTCCACCTGGAGCGCGTGCCTGCGCACCCGTCGGCTCCTCGTCCCGGTGTTCGCTTCATCCTGCGACCCCGCCTCGACGGATGTGCCCGGGCCGAGGGCCCCGGGGCTCCCGGTGCTCGCGGGCACCTGCGCCGAAGAGTGCCCGCACCGCGCGCTCCTGCGCGAAGCGGTCCTCGACTACCGGAAGGAGCACGGGACGGTTCTGGTCGTCGGGCAGGCCGACCCGGGCGGGGACGGCCTCGTCGCCGGAGCCGGAGCGGGGCTCGTTCCGGTCCCGGACAGGACGGCGGCCGCGAAGCTCTCCGTCACCGATCCGCACGACCTCGCGTTCGTGGTCGCTCCCTGCACCGACACCCGCACCGCCGACCGCATCGTCTCCGTCCTGCGGGAGCGCTTCCCCCTGCTGCGCGGCCAGCACCCCGACCAGTGGTGCTACCGCAGCACCGACAACCGCTACGCCGCGCAGGCCGCCGTCGCCAACAGCGACCTCGCCCTGCTCCTGCAGGGCGCGCCCGCGGTCCCTCCTCGGGCCAGGAACACGCTCAGCGTGCGAACGCTCGCGGACCTCCGGCCGACCGACATCGCACAGGCGCAGACGATCGCCCTGCTGGGGCCGCCCGCGGAGCTGCCGCCCGGCGCCGGTGTCACGGTCGCCGACCTGGTCGAGGTCCTCTCGGGCCTCGGACCCGCCAGCGTCGTCCACCAGCGCTTCACCAGCGACGTCGCCGCCGGCACCACGGCCGAGACGGAGCGTCGGCGTCGGCGCCCCGGGGCTCTCGGCCGCGGCCCGGGCCCGGACGAGGCGGCCGCCGGCCTCTCCCCCTCGACCGACCAGCGGGTCTGACACTCCGCGCGTGCTCCCGGAACGGGGGGTGCCGGAACGGGGGGTGCCGGAACGGGGGGTGCCGGAACGGGGGGTGCCGCGAAGATCACCGGATCCTGCCACGGAACGCGGAGGTCGAGCGGAGGTGGGCGCTGCGCTGGAGGAGGTGGTGAACCTCCCGCTGGCGTGCGTGGGGACGCAGTGAGGCGACCACGTTCGTCAGGGCGGCGTCGGCGCGGCCGCTCGCCAGCCCGGGGTAGTCGTCGAGGAAGCGGTGCCAGGTGTCCACCGCCTCCGTCAGCTCCCCGGTGCGCAGCAGCAGGGTGCCGAGGTCCGCGAGGGTGAGGGCGCGCGAACGGCGCTCGTCCGGGGGGCGGCGCCGCACCGATTCCCGCAGGGCCTGCGTCGCACCGGGGAGGTCGCCCAAGTGCTCGCGCACCGCGGCCTGCTGACGCAGCAGCGAAGCGCGGTGGTAGGCGCCGGCCACGGTGTCCGCGGGGCTGGAGGCGCGCCCCAGGAGCCGCTCGGCGGTGGCCATCGCGTGCAGGGATTGGCGGCGTGCGCCGTCACGGGCCTGGGCGACGGCCAACTGGCCGTGGACGAAGGCGTGCTGGAGGCCGGTGCCCCGCACGGTGCCGACGGCCCGCTCGGCGAGTGCGATCGCCTCGCGGACGTGGCCGAGGCGGTACGCCTGTACGGACATGCCGCGCAGGGCGACGGCGGCGTCCAGGGGCGAGTTGTTCTCGTCGGCCAGCTGCAGGGCGGTGAGGTAGTAGCGCTGCGCCACCCCGTGGAGGTTGTCGTCGAAGTGCATGAACGCGTTCAGGTAAGCGAGGCGGCCGGTGACGGCCAGCAGGCGCTGGCGCAGCACCGGTCCCGCCGGGCGGTGGAGCTTGGGGCTGAGTTCGGAGGCCAGGAAGGCGCTCAGCGCCCGGCGGCCCCCTCCACCGCCGAAGACCCGGTCGTCGCGGTGGAACACCAGGGCGATGGCCTCGGCCGCCTGCACTTCGAAGGGCTCGACGCGCCGACGCCACGAAGGGGGCGGTTCTGGGGCCGGGGCGGGACGGGCGCCGTCGGCCACGCGCCGCTCCGCGTCCACGAGGGCCGCGACGCTGTAGGTCACGTCCGATCGTTGCCCGGCGCGTCGGGGGCCCGCACCGACCGGGAGGCAGCCCAACTGGAGCAGGACCGACGCGGAGTCGGCCGCCGCGGCACGGTCCCGCACCGCTCTCCCGCCCGGGGGCGGCGTCGGGCCGGGGTCCGGCACGGCGCCGTCGGCCAGACCCGCGTCCGCCGGGCTCACCGGGCGGCCGAGCCGGCGGGCCAGCGCCTCGCAGATCGCGCTCACGGCGTGCGCCCTGGGCCTGGTGCCGGCCAGCCAGTGCGCGACGGCCGACCTGTCGTAGCCGAGGACCGTCCCGCTCTCGGCGGCGACTCTGTTGACAGCGGCCGCCAGGTCCGCCGCGCTCCAGGCGGCTTCGGTCAGCAGGACGCGCAGTGCGTGATTGGGGCGGCGGGGCTGTCCCATGAACACCACCTCTGGGGTCGGCTCACTCGACGGAGGACTGCGCCACCAGGGTGGGACGTGAGCGCTCCGGCCCGCCACCCCGTCCGAACTCCCGTCCGAGGACGGGCCGGTCGGTCGGCCGGGGCAGGACCGGCCGGCGGCGCGCATGTGCGGAGGTCATGCCGACGGCGATCCGTGCGCCGCGGAAACGGATCGAGGGGCTTCCGCTTTCAGCGGGAGCCTTCTTTCACCACGCGTTCACCGGCGCGGAACATTTCGGCGGCGGGCGGAGCCGGTCCGCCGCCAGGTCGACCGCCGGACGACCGGGCCGGGGCGGGCGGGCCGTTCCCGTCGGCAATCCTCCCGCGGCTTTCAACGGCCCGTCAGATTCACGGCGGCCGAGGACGGTGGCCCTTCCCCACCGCGGGGCCCCGGCGGCACAGTCGTGGCAGGAGCACGGCCGTGCGGACGAACCGGTCCGCGGCACCCGCCGAAACGGGTTCGCCACGGTCGCCCGGCTCCGTACGCGCCCGAAGGGGAGCCGGTGCCGCGGGCACCGCGTCGGCCCCGGTGCGGCCCGTTCGGCCTTCTCCGGAGAGGAACGAGGAACCATGCGAGCTGTCGTCTACGTGGACCCCGGCCGGGTCGCGGTCACCACCGTGGCCGATCCGAGGATCGAGCAACCGACCGACGTCCTGGTGCGCGTCACGCACGCCGCGGTGTGCGGCAGCGACCTCCTCTTCGTCGAAGGGCGCTTCTACGCGCCCGAGCAGCGGTGCGGCCACGAGTTCACCGGAGTGGTCGAGGAGACGGGGAGCGCCGTGACGCGGCTGCGCCGGGGCGACGCGGTCGTCGCCCCGTTCGCCTGGGCCGACGGGAGCTGCCGCCACTGCCTGGCGGGCCTGTTCACCTCCTGCCCCGCCGGCGGCGTGTGGGGGCTGGGTCCCGGGTCGGACGGCGGGCAGGGCGAGGCCGTCCGGGTGCCGCACGCGGACGCGACCCTGGTGCGGCTGCCCGGCGAGGCCGTGACCGACCCCGTGCTGTCCCGGTCGGTGCTCGCGCTGGCCGACGCGGTGCCCACCGGTCACCACGCGGTGGTGCGGGCCGGCGTCGGCTCCGGGCAGTCGGTGGCGGTCGTCGGCGACGGCGCGGTCGGGCTGAGCGCCGTGCTCGCCGCCCGGCGCGCGGGCGCCGGGCGGATCATCGCGCTGGGCAGCCACCCCCGCCGCCTCGACCTGGCCCGGCGCTTCGGCGCCACCGACACCGTGGCCGCCAAGGGCGGGGCCGCGCGGGAGGCGGTCGCCGAACTGGTCGGGCCCGACGGGGTCGACGCGGCCGTGGAGGCGGTCGGCACGACCCGGGCGCTGGACACCGCGATCGCGCTCGTCAGGCCGGGCGGAACGGTCGGCTGCGTCGGCCTGCCGCACCACGAGCAGGCCCCCGACCTGCGGGCGGCCTTCTTCGCCGACATCAGCCTGCGCGGCGGCATCGCCCCCGTCCGCGCCTACCTGCCCGAGCTGCTCGCCGAGGTCCTCGACGGGCGCCTGGACCCCTCGCCGCTCTTCGACTTCTCCGGCGGCCTGGACGACACGCCCGCCGCCTACGGGGCGATGTCCGCCCGCACCGCGCTCAAAGCCCTGATCCGCCCCTGACGCCGGACGGCTCCGTCGGCCCGGCCCGGCCCGTACGGAGCCCTCACCCCGCAGCCGTCCCGCGTCCCGTCCGCTGCCCGGCCGGTTCCGTCTCCGCGCCGTGCGGCCGGCACCTGCCCGGCTCGCGGGTCCGACACTCCGAAGGAGCTTTCCGTGCCCCAGCCCTGCTCACCGTCCGGCCGCCTCCCCAGCGGCGCCGAAGTGGTCCTCGACGTCCTGCGCGACGAGGGAGTGCGGCACGTCATCGGCAACCCCGGCACCACCGAACTGCCGCTGATGCAGCGGTTGGCCGCCCAGACGGACATCTCCTACGTCCTGGCACTGCACGAGGCCAGCGCCGTGGGCATCGCGGACGGCTTCGCCCGGATGTCCGGCCGGCCCGCCTTCGTCAACCTGCACGCGGCCGCCGGCCTCGGCAACGCCGTCGGGGCCCTGACCAACGCCGCCGCGGCCCGGATCCCGATGGTGGTGACCGCCGGCCAGCAGGACCTGAGGTGGCTGCACCGCGGACCGGTCCTGGCCGGCGACCTCGCCGGGCTGGCCCGGCCCACCGTCAAGTGGTCCCACCAGGTCGGCACCCGGGAAGAGCTCGGCCACGCGCTGCGCACCGCGTTCCGGCTGGCGCAGGCCCCGCCGACCGGCCCGGTGTTCCTCGCCCTGCCGATGAACCTGTTGGACGAACCCGGCCCCCCGGCCCCGCCCCGCTCCCGGCGCCCGTACCCCGCGGCCCCCGGGGTGGCCGCAGTGTCCGCCCTGCTCGCCGACGCCCGCCGGCGCCCGGGGGGAATCGCCCTCGTCTACGGGGACGAGGTCGGCCGCCAGGCCCCCGAGGAGGGCCTCGCCCTCGCGCAGGCCCTCGCCGCGCCGGTCTGGGGCAGCAGTTGGCCCTCGGCGAACACCTTCCCCCAGCCGCACCCGCTGTGGCGCGGCTTCCTGCCCACCGATCCCGGTGCGATCCGGCGCGCCCTCGGCGGCCACAGCCTGGTGCTCGGGGTGGGCAGCCGCCTGTTCCCCTCCTACTTCCCCTACTCGCCCGCCGAACCGCTGCCGGCCTCGCTGCCCCTGGTGCACCTCGCTCCCGACCACGGCGAGCTCGGCCGGGAGAGCCCGGCCCAGCACGCGCTGGTCGGGGACATCCGGCTGGGCCTGCGGGCCCTGCTGGCCCAACTGCCGGCCGGACCCTCCCGCCCCGCCCCGCCCGCTCGGCCCGACCCCACCGCAGCGCGTACCACCGCCGCAGCGCGTACCACCACCGCACCGCTCAACGCCGACACCCTGCCCGCCGTACTCGCCCGCTGCCTGCCGCCCGGGGCGCCGCTGATGGACGAGTCCCCCTCCCTCTCCCGCGGCCTGCGGGCCGCGCTGACACTGGAGGGGGCCAACCGCTACCACTGGGTGCCGGGCGGCCTCGGTTGGGCGATGCCCTGCGCGGTGGGCGCCGCACTGGCCACCGGCACGCCCACGCTCTGCGTCGTCGGCGACGGATCCGCCCTCTACTCCCCCCAAGCCCTGTGGACGGCCGCCCGGCTGCGGCTCCCGGTCGGATTCGTGGTCGCCGACAACCGCGCCTACCAGGTCCTGCGCGACAACTGGCAGGTCCGCGATGCGTCCCCGGAGCGGATGCTCGGCCTCGACCTCGCCCACCCGCCCATCGACTTCACCGCCCTGTCCACGGCCTTCGGCGTCCCCGCCCGGCGGGCCGCCACCACGACCGACCTCGCCTCCGCCCTCCGCGCCGGATTCGCCTCCGCCGGCCCGTTCCTGATCGCGGCCGACCTCGCCGACAAGGACGCCGGCCCCGCCGACCCGGCCGCTCACACCGCCCCCGCCCGGCCGACCACCCCGGCCGGCTGACCACCCCCGCCTGCTGACCACCCTGCCCGACCCGCCCCCGCCGTGACCCGACAGCCCGTCAGCGCGCAGCGAGCGCACCCCGCGAGGAGACACCCGTGTCAGACGCCGCCATCACCGAACTGCCCGCCCCCGCCGGATGGGACCACGAACGCGTCCTCTTCTGCGAGGACCCCGACTCCGGCCTGCGCGCCATCATCGCCGTCCACTCCACCGCCCTCGGCCCCGCGCTGGGCGGCACCCGGTTCCACCCCTACGCCACCCGGGAGCAGGCGCTCCAGGACGTCCTGCGACTGTCCCGGGGCATGACCTACAAGAACGCCGCCGCGGGACTGCGGCTCGGCGGGGGCAAGGCCGTCATCATCGGCGACCCCGACCGGGACAAGAGCGAGCGACTCCTGCTCGCCTACGGCCGCTTCGTCGCCTCCCAGGGCGGCAGCTACATCACCGCGTGCGACGCCGGAACCACCGTCGCCGACATGGACGTCGTGCACCGCACCTGCCCCCACACGGTGGGACGCTCCCCCCGGCACGGCGGATCGGGCGACTCCAGCGTCCTCACCGCCTACGGCGTCCTGCAGGGGATCCGCGCGGCAGCCCGCCACACCTGGGGTTCGCCGGCCCTGGCCGGCCGCACGATGGGCGTCGTGGGCGTCGGCAAGGTCGGCCGTCTGCTGGCCCGGCACCTCGTCGACGAGGGCGCCGACGTCGTCATCGCCGACCCCGACGGCCGCGCCGTCGACGCGACCCGCGCCCTCGCCCCCGCCGTGCACGTCGCCGCCTCCACCGAGGAGCTGCTCGCCCGCAGCGACCTCGACGTCCTCGCGCCCTGCGCCCTGGGCGGCGCCATCACCCGGGACGTCGCCGACACCCTGTCCGCCGCCGTCATCTGCGGCGCGGCCAACAACCAGCTGTCCCGACCGGAGCTGGCCGAAACGCTCCGGGAGAAGGGCATCCTCTACATGCCCGACTTCGTCGTCAACAGCGGCGGCGTCATCCACGTCACCAAAGAGCTGGGCCACTACACCGAAGAGGGCTGCCGCGAGAAGGTCGAGGCCATCTACGACACCTGCCTCGACCTCCTGGAACGCTCGCGGGCGACGGGGACCACGGCACTGGCCGCGGCCCACGACCTGGCCCGATCGCGCCTGGAGGCCGCCGTCCCGCGCGGCGACGCGCAAGCACCGCGCGGGACCGCCCCCGGCCAGGACGCCCGGGACGACGAGTGGGAACGGCTCGACGACCCGACCTTCGTCCGTGGCGAAGGGTAGGAACCGGTCCCCGTGGCCACCGGAGCACCGACGCCGGGCGGCGAGCCCAACCGCGCCGGAATTCCGTTCCGTGTCCGTGGTCCACTGACGTACCCGCTGGCCCACGGAGTCGCCCCGCTGCTGGTGGCCGTCACCTCGGTCACCACCAGCGTGGGCGTGCACCGGACCGACGGCGTGTGCCCTACGTCGCCTGGCTCTTCCTGTGCCAGGGCCCGGCTCTGCCGCTGATCGCCCTGGCCCGGCGCCGCCGGGTCCTGCTGTCGCGACTGCGTCCGGCCGCCGGCACCGCCCCGGCCGGTGAACCCGTCGGAGAAGGACCGCCCGGCCTGCCGCGTCGCCGTGTCGGCGTCAGCGCGGTGCGCTCACGGGCGCAGCAGGCGCGGGGTGGGGCAGAAGTCCTCGCCGCCCTCGGCGGCGACGGTGGCGCTGCCGGGGGCGATCTCGGTGAAGCCGGCGTCGCGGACGACCGGGAGGCGGCCGTCGGTGAGGGCGGGCCAGTCGGTGGTGGGGGCGGTGCGGACGGCCAGCGGGAAGCCGGCGGCGGCCCACTTCTCGCGTTGCGGCCCGTCCAGTTCCCACCAGGCGAGCTGGGCGGCGTGGCCGGTCTGGGCCATGGTCTTGCCGGCGCTCATTTCGAGCGCGGGGTTGAGCCAGAGCACGGGGACGCCTTCGGGGGCGGGGCCGGGCGGCTCGGGGTCGTCGAGGTCGGTGCCGGAGACCTGGAGCTTGGCGAGTTCCTTGGGCCAGCCGTCCAGCGGGACCGGCGGGAAGACCCGCACCTCGGCGCCGCCCGGGCCGGTGACGGTGATGCCGGGCAGTTCGCCCGCCTTGCGCCACTCGCTGCCGCGGGCGCGCCGGACCACCTTGCGGATCCGGGCGTCCTCCCAGGCCGCGACCCGCTCGGCCCACTCGCCGTCCGGCTCGGTGACCCGGGGGTCGGCGAGCAGGGTGAGGACGGCGCGCGCCGAGGTCTCCAGCGCGTCGGTGCGGGCGGGCGGGTCGGTGCGCTCCAGCCGGACCACCAGCGGCAGCACGTACTGCGGGCGGGTGTCGCGGTCCTCGGCGTGCCCGCCCACGGCGGGGGCGGGCGCGTCGGCGGGGGCGGGCAGGTCGGCGGAGGGCCGGGCGGCGGGCGGGTCGAAGGGTGAGCTCACCTTCCCAGCATGCCAGTTCAGCGGCGGTAGCCCCGGCCGGGGTCGCGTTCCTCGGCGTCCTCGTAGTCGAGGAACCAGCCCTCGGGGTGGGTGGCGGCGAGGAGTTGGTCGATCCGCTGGCCCGCGTCGAGGTCGCTGTCCTCCTCGTCGGGGCCGTAGACGCCGAACAGTTCGTCGGAGCAGCCGTCCCAGTCGTAGTCGTACAGGTCGGCGGGCAGGTCGCCCATCATGTCGGCGACCGATTCGGGCTGGGCGCCGAGCAGGGTGCGGGCGTCGGCCAGGGCGAGCCGCAGCGCGACGTCCTCGGCGGGGCAGCGGGGCAGCGGCCACTCGCCGATGGCGAGGTCGTCGGCGAGGTCGTCGAAGGCCCGGGCGAAGGTGCGCCGCCAGCCGCGGTGCAGGTTCCAGGTGCGCTGCGGGAGGCGGCCGAAGACCGTCCAGTCGCTCTCGTCGGCGACGGTGACGGGGTCGTCGCCGTGGTCGTCGAGGTCCTCGTAGGCGGCGTCGGCGAGGCTGATCAGCTGGGTGTGGACCAGGCAGGCGGTGCGCGGGGTGAGCGTCCAGTCGCCGGTGTCGCCGTCGTCGTCGAGCGGGAAGAGCTCGGCGAAGTCGGGGGCGAAGTCGTCGGTGACGCTGATCTCCAGGGTGCCGCCGAGGGCCTCGATGCCGGGCAGCGAGGCGACCAGCCGGTCGGGGTGGAGCAGCGCGCCGAGGGCCGCGTTGGGGTCCTCGGCGACTTCGCGCAGCAGTTGGGCGCGCTGGCCCTCCGGGTCGATGCCGGCGAAGTCGAGTTCTTCGACGGCGGCCCGTGCGGCGGCGCGCAAGGCCGGCCAGTCGGTGATCCGCAGGCCCAGTACCACGGTGGCCTCGATCTCCTGCGCGCCGGATTCCTCCGCCGCGTGCGACCCCTGTGGCTGATCGTTTCGCTCGCCCATGCGACAAGGTTGACAAACCCGGTGCCCGGTGTCCATCGGCTCTCCCGATCCGGTGTCCGGCAGCGGTGGCGCGCGGGCGCGGAACGGGGCCGCCCGGCGCGCCGGGGTAGCCGACGGGCCGGGTCGGGCGGGAGGCTGGGAGGCATGAGCGAACTGAACGATTTCGGCGGCGGGCAGGACCCGTCCGGCGGTGTGCTGGTGGTGACCACGAACGACGTTCCGGGCCACCGGGTGGTCCGGGTGATCGGCGAGGTGTTCGGGCTGACGGTGCGGTCGCGGCACATCGGCTCGCAGATCGGCGCGGGGCTGAAGTCCCTGATGGGCGGCGAGCTCAAGGGCCTCACCAAGACGCTGGTGGAGACCCGCAACCAGGCGATGGAGCGCCTGGTCGAGCAGGCCCGGGCCCGGGGCGGCAACGCGGTGCTGATGATGCGCTTCGACGTCACGGAGGCGGCGGACGTCGGCACCGAGGTCTGCGCGTACGGCACGGCCGCAGTGATCGAGCCGCTGGGCTGAGGCCGGAGGGACCCGTGCCCGGACGGCCCCGGAGCGGTGCGCTCCGGGGCCGCGGTCCGTGCTCCGCGGCTACAGCATGACCAGCAGCCGGGTGCCGGGCAGCAGCTTCCGGTTGACCGAGGTCGACTGGACGAACACGGTGTACGCCGGGTTGTCGCCGGGCTTCACGGTGGCCTCCGCGGCGGGCAGGCCGAGCAGGCCGCGGGCGGCCGGGCCGGAGAACACCCGGCCGGTCAGCTCGCCGGTGACCGGGTCCTTCTCGGCGACGGCGATCTGCTTGGCGGCCTGGATCTTCTCCCGCTTGGACAGCTCGTAGAAGGAGCAGCCCGTCCGGTACGGGTGCCCGGAGCCGGTGACGAACTCGCGCAGCGCCGCCTGCCGGTCGACCGGGACGAGGGCGTACGTGTCGGCCGCCAGCGCGTCGAGGCTGGCCTTCACCTCGTCGGCGCTGAGGTCCTTGCCCATGGTGAACAGTTGCTTGGTGCCGCGCACGCCCTTCTCGCGGCCGCGCAGGAAGCTGGTGGCGGCGGTCTTGACGGTGTCGATGGCCTCCTCGACGCCGCCGGTGGAGTCGGCGTCCCAGATCGCGATGTTGCCGGCGGGGAAGCCGTACTCCTGGGCGGTGCGCTTGGCCAGCGAGTTGGGGACCAGGATCGCCGACGTCCAGTGCTCGGGGAGCTCGGCCAGCGCGCCGCGGATGCGGTCCATCCAGCCGCGCAGCACGGCCTTGCCCTCGGCCGGCTTCATCCGGGCGTGCATCCGGCCGTGCTCGGAGCAGCCGGAGGCGTTCTCCTCGCCGTCGGTGACGACGACCTGGAGGAAGGAGTGCTCGCCGTAGCCCTCCCAGACGTGCTTCAGGTCGTCGATGGACTTCACCGCCGCCTCGATCAGCGCCGTCGCGCCGTTGTCGACCGCGTAAAGGCCCTTGAGCGAGGGGAGGTGCTTGACGTCCATGTCCCACACCAGGTTGTGCACCTCGTGGTCGAAGGCGTAGAGGCTGATCCGGGTCTCGTGGCCGAGGCGGTCGGACTCCTCCTGGAGGCCCTTCACGAATTCGTCCACCACGCGGATCAGCTGCGCCTCGTGGCGCTGCATCGAGCCGGATTTGTCGACCACCAGCGAGACGTGGTTGACCTTGTGCGCGATGCGGTTCGCGGAAGCGTTCGCGGACATGCTCGACCCCTTTTCCAACGCCTTTCCCGACGCCTTTTCCGGCGCCCCCTCCAGCGTTGTTCCCACACTACGGCGGGCCACTGACAATTCCGCCGGGCCCGACGTGCCGTCAATTCCTCCGGGTTCCTGGCCGCTTCGGGGAACCGCCGGGTGCCGGGCCGCTTCGGGGAACCGCCCGGCGGCGGGCCGTGCGCTATTCGGAGAAATCGGGCGAGGCGAGGTCGATCGTCAGCGTGTTCCCGCAGTTGTTGGTGAAGGTCGCCGTCGACCGGTCGACGGCGGCCTCGACGAGTTCGTTGCACAGCAGGTGCACCAGCCAGCGCAGTTCGCCCCCGGCGCCGGTCCGGGCGAAGAACCCGTCCGACCCGTGCGAGCCCCCGCCGCTGACCAGGCGTCCGGACCCGTCCGGGAGCGCCACCTCGGCGAGGACGTCGGCGTGGGCGGTCCCCCCGGAGTCGGCGGCGCCCGGGGCGAGCGGCTCCCCCAGGTCGAACCGGGTCAGGTCCGCGCCGTCGCAGTCGGCTTCCCGTCCGGTGCCGTCCGGGCGGAAGAGTCCGCACCGGACCGGCATCCGGCCCTCGGCCCACAGTTCGTCCAACCGGCCCACCGTCGTCCCCCGTTCCGCGTCGCCGTGCCGACCGTCGGGCCGGCCGCCGGGCCGTCCGTCCGCGAACCCGGTGCCGCGTCAGGCGGCCTCCGCCCGTCGTGAACCTAGCGGGCGGCGGGGGCCGGCGGGCGGGCGTCGCCGGACGGTTGCCCCTCGTTCGGGGAGCCGTCACCGCGGCGGGGGCCGGTGGCCGGGGAGAGCGCGGCGGCGGCGAGGACGAGCAGCAGGACGGGGACCAGTGCGGCGCGCAGGCCGAGGTGTTCGCCGAGCAGGCCGAGCACGGGCGGTCCGGCGAGCAGGGCGACGTAGCCGATCCGGGAGGTCAGCGCGATCCGGCCGGTGGTGTCGGGGCCGGACTCGCCGGCCGCGGCGAGCGCCAGCGGGAAGCCGAGCGCGGTGCCCAGGCCCCAGAGCAGGACGGCGCAGCCCGCGGCGGCGGGGGCGTCGGAGAAGGAGACCAGGGCGATGCCGGCCGCGGCGAGCAGGGCGCCGCCGCCGAGCACCGCGGGGCGGCCGAAGCGGGTGACCACGGGGCCGCCGGCGAACCGGCCGACCGCCATGGTGGCGGCGAAGCCCGCGTAGACGGCGGAGCCCAGGCCCGCGGGCATGTCGTGGCCGTCGACCATCAGCAGCGGCAGCCAGTCGGTGGCGGCGCCCTCGGCGAGGGTGAGGGCGAACAGCACGCCGCCGATCAGCAGCAGCTTCGGGTCGAGGTAGAGCCGCCGTTCGCGCGCGCCGCCCTCCTCCCGTCCGCGCGCGCCGCCCTCCTCCTGCGGCCGGGGCAGCGCGCGTCCCAGGCCGGGGCGCAGGCCGGGCAGGGCGAGCGCGAACAGCACGGTGACCAGGAGCAGCACCGCCGCCAGGTGCCAGGGCACCGGGAGGCCCGCGGCGGCCCCGGCGACGCCGAGGACGGCGCCGACCACGGTGCCGAGGCTGTAGCAGCCGTGCAGGGCGGGCAGCACGGGGCGGCCGTACTCGCGTTCCACGACGGAGCCGTCGACGTTGCTGGCGACCTCCGAGAGGCCCATGCCGGAGCCGATCAGGAACAGGCCGAGGGTGACCAGTGGCGCGGAGGCGACGGCCGCGCCGAGGGCGGTCACGGCGACGCTGGCCAGCACCAGGCCCATGCCGGTGACGACGACGGGGCGGGTGGCGAACCGGGCGACCAGGGCGCCGGCCACCAGGATGCCGAGCATCGAGCCGACCGCCATGCCGGAGAGCACCAGGCCCATCTCGGCGGTGGAGGCGTCGAGCCGGTCCCGGACGTCGGGGGTGCGGGTCACCCAGGTGGCGAGCGAGAGGCCGGGGATCGCGAAGCAGAGTTGCAGGGCCAGGCGGTGGCGGCGGACCGCCGGGGGCGGGGGTGGCATGGGGGTGCGGCTCTCCGTGGCAGAACGGTCCGGGGGTCCCACGTACCCTAACCACCTGCCGCCGGGCCCCGGCGGCCGCTCCCGGACGATCACGTTCCGCATCCGTCCGGACACGCGGCGATCACGGCGGCGGGCGGGGCGGAAGGCCGGTACGAAATACCGATTGACACTGCTCAGGGGGCCGGTGGACGCTCGCCTGGCACCGTCCCGCCCCGATCCCAGGAGCCTCCCGTGAGCACCGCCCCGCACCCGCCCGTCCGCCGTCCCGCCAGGGTCGCGTACGCCACCTGCCGCGGGGTCGAGGACGTGGAGCGGCTGCCGGTGCTGGCGGCCCTCGCCCGGCTCGGGGTGCACGCGGAGGCGGTGTTCTGGAACGACCCGGCGGTGGACTGGGCGGGCTACGACCTGGTCCTGGTGCGCAGCGTCTGGGACTACATCCTGCACCACCGGGAGTTCCTGGCCTGGACCCGCCGGGTCTCCGCGCTGACCCGGCTGGCCAACCCGGCGCGGGTGCTGGAGCGCAACACCGACAAGACCTACCTGCGCGGGCTGGCCGCCGCCGGGCTGCCGGTCGTGCCGACGCTCTGGGTCGCCCCGGGCGATCCGCTGGACGCGGTCGCGGCGGCCGACTGGCCGGAGCTGGTGGTCAAGCCGACGGTCTCCTCCGGCGCGCGGGACACCCTCCGCACCACCGACCGGGCCGCGGCGCTGGCCCAGGTCGCCGCGCTGACGGCGGCCGGGCGGACGGCCATGGTGCAGCCGTACCTGGCGATGGTGGAGGACGAGGGCGAGACCTCGCTGCTGTACCTGGGCGGGGAGTTCAGCCACGCGGTGCGCCGCGGCCCGATGCTGGGCGGCGGCTTCGCGGACGCGGCCCGCGAGCCGGACGCCGACCAACTGGCGCTCGCCGAACGGGTGCTGGCCGCGGCGGCGGAGCCCGGCGAGCTGCTGTACGCCCGGGTCGACCTGGTCCGGCTGCCGGACGGCGCGCCCGCGCTGATCGAGCTGGAGCTGACCGAGCCCCGGCTGTTCCTCGACCTGTGCCCGGGCGGCCCGGAGCGGCTGGCCGCCGCGGCCGTGGCGCTGCTGCCGGGGAACAGCCGACCGCGCCCCGGTGTTTCACCGGTGTGACCGTTGAACGTGCAAGTACCGCAGCGGGTGCCGACCCCGTCGGCACCGCCGGCGCCGTCCGCGAGGTGGACGCGCTGGTGATCGGCGCGGGCCAGGCCGGCCTGTCCGCCGCCTACCACCTGCGCCGCCGCGGCTTCGCCCCGCACACCGGCTTCGTGGTGCTGGACGCGGACGACGCCCCCGGCGGCGCCTGGGCGCACCGCTCCCCCTCGCTCACCATGGCGACCGTGCACGGCTTCCACGACCTGCCGGACTTCGAGCTCCCGGCCACCGACCCGGCCGTCCAGGCCCGGATCGCCGTCCCCGGCTACTTCGCCGCGTACGAGGCCCGGCACGCGCTGCCGGTGCTGCGGCCGGTCAGGGTGCTCGCCGTGCGCGAACGCCCGGACGGGCGGGCCGACGGCGGGCCGGACGGGCGGCTGCTGGTGGAGACCGACGCCGGCCGCTGGGCCACCCGCGCCCTGCTGAACGCCACCGGCACCTGGACCCGGCCCTTCCTCCCCCGCTACCCCGGCCGCTTCGCCGGGCGGCAGTTGCACTACGCCGACTACCGCGGCCCGGCCGGGTTCGCCGGGCAGCGCGTCGTCGTGGTCGGCGGCGGCGCCTCGGCCGTCCAGGTGCTCTCCGAGGTCGGCGCGGTCGCCGAGACGGTGTGGGTGACCCGCACCCCGCCGGTGGTCCACCGGGGGCCGTTCACCGAGGAGTTCGGCCGCGAGGTGGTCGCCCGGGTCGACGAGCGGGTCCGGGCCGGACTGCCGGTGCGCAGCGTCGTCTCGGTGACGGGCCTGGGCCCGAGCGTGGCCTACCGCCGGGCCGAGGAGCTGGGCGTGCTGCACCGCCGTCCGATGTTCGACCGGCTCACCGAGCGCGGAGTCGCCTGGGGCGAGCAGGAGTTGGCCGTCGACGCGATCATCTGGGCGACCGGCTTCCGGGCCGAGCTCACCCACCTCGCCCCGCTCGGCCTGCGCACCGCGGGCGGCGGCATCCGGATGGACGGCACCGAGGTCGCCGACGACCCCCGCATCCACCTGCTCGGCTACGGCCCCTCCGCCTCCACCGTCGGCGCCAACCGCGCGGGCCGCGCGGCCGTCAACGAGGTGGTCCGCCTGCTGGGGGCACCGGCGCAGCCCGCCGCGGTCTGACCTTCAGCCCGCCCCGGCCGCCGCCGCGAACCGGGCCGCCAACGCGGCCACCGCGGAGCGCAGTTCGGGACCCTCCAGGACCTTGAACGGGAACGGGACGGCCGCCAGCCACTCCCCCGCGTACATCGCCGGGTTGCGGGTGCTGCCCTCCAGCAGGCAGTGCTCGCCCGCCGGTTCGAGCCGCCCCATGGTCGGGCCGACCCACGGGGCGACCTGCTCGAACGGCGCCTCGAACAGCACCCGGGTGCGGAACGCCCAGCCGGTGCCGAGGTGTTGCTCCAGCACGGCGACCGGGTCCAGCCCCTCCGGCGGGTCGAACGGCACGCCGGAGCGCTCGGCGGCCCGGACCCGGTCGATCCGGTAGGTGCGGACGGCGTCCGCCCGGTGCGAGTGGCAGAGCAGGTACCAGCGGCCCCGGCGCACCACCACCGCCCACGGGTCGACCTCGGCCCGCCACTCGCTCCCGCCGCCGCTGCGGTAGTCCAGCACCGCCCGCCGCCGCGCCGCGATCGCCTCGACCAGCGCGCTGACCACCACCGGGTCCGGGTGCGCCGGGTACGGGTCGGGCGCCGCCGCCGCGTGCGCCCGCAGCGCGGCCGCCTGCCGCCCGATCGCCTCGGGCAGCGCCCGGACCACCTTCCCCAGCGCCGCTCCCACCGGGTCCGCCGGGTCGGTGGCCGCCGGCCGCCCGTCCAGCACCGCCATCACCAGCCCGAGCGCCTCCTCCTGCGTGAACGACACCGGCGCCAACCGCGCCCCCCGCCCCAGCCGGTACCCCCCGTACGGCCCCCGCTCCGACTCCACCGGCACCCCGGCCTCCCGCAGGATCGCCACGTACCGCCGCGCCGCCCGGTCGCTCACCCCGAGCCGCGCCGCCAACTGCTCCGACGTCGTCCCGGGCCGCTCCCGCAGCACCTCCAGCGCCCGCAACGCCCGAGCGGTGGGGCTGATCTCCGTGTTCGCCACACCCAAGACCTTAGAGACGGCGGAGGGGGAACGGGCCAGGGGCTCGGGGAACGGCGAAGAGCCCCGCCAGGGGCTCGGGGAACGGCGAGCCCGGGTCTGCTGACGGTGCACTGCCGGAGCGCGCATCGGCTTCCGGTTCGGTCAAAGACACGCAGCAGCACGGACCTTCGATGGGCTCCGGCCGTCAGCAGCACGGACTCGCCGTTCCCCGAGCCCCTGGAGGTGCATGCCCGTCTGCCGACAGTTCCCCGAGCGCCTGATGGTCCTCTTCCTGCATTTAGGAAGTTGATCGTCCGGAACCCTTCCTAGCATGGTCAGTGACCTGCTCGAACGTTGAACGGAGGGGACTCCCATGGACGTCCTGTTGATCGGCGGCCTCTGGCTGAACGGCACCACCGCCTGGGACGCGGTCGTGCCCGCACTCGCCGGGCGCGGGCACCGCCCGGTGCCGCTGACCCTGCCCGGGCAGGGGGACGGGCGGACGGACGCGACGCTGGCGGAGCAGCTCGCGGCGGTGCTCGCCGCCGTCGACGCGGCGGCGGGGCGGCCGTTGCTGGTGGCGCACTCGGCGGCCTGTTCGCTGGGGTGGATGGCGGTGGACGCCCGGCCGGACGGGGTCGCGGGGCTGGTGCTGGTGGACGGGTTCCCGCACGGGGACGGGCACCCGTACGCGGACCTGTTCCCGGTGCGGGACGGGGTGGTGCCGTTCCCGGGGTGGGAGCCCTTCGCGGGGTCGACCAGCGCGGACCTGGACGAGGGGGCGCGGGCCCGGTTCGAGGCGGCGGCCGTCCCCGTCCCGGCGGGGGTCGCGCTGGCGCCGGTCCGGCTGGCGGACGGGCGGCGTTACGGCGTGCCGGTGACGATGCTCTGCGCCGAGGCTTCCCCGGCGGAGGTCCGGGGGTGGATCGCGCAGGGCGCGGCGCCGGAGGTGTCCCGGATGGAGCGGGTCGAGTACGTCGACCTGGACTCCGGCCACTGGCCGATGTTCAGCCGTCCGGCCGAACTGGCCGCCCTGATCGGCGCGGTGGCCGAACGGGCGTGAGGGTCAGGCGTCGTAGTCCACGGTGACCCGGTCGGAGACCGGCCGGGCCTGGCAGGTGAGGACGTACCCGGCGGCCAACTCGGCCTCCTCCAGGGCGAAGTTGCGCCGCATCTCTACCTCGCCCTCGCGCACCAGGGCGCGGCAGGTGCCGCAGACGCCGCCCTTGCAGGCGAACGGCAGGTCGGGGCGGGCACGTTGGGCGCCGTCCAGGACGGAACGGTCGCGGGGCAGGGCGAGGGTGCTGGAGCGGCCGTCGAGGACGAGGGTGACCTCGCTGGCGGCGGCGTCGGGCGCGGGTTCGGGGTGCCGTTCCTCGGGGTGCTCGTCCTCGGCGTGGAACAGCTCCTGGTGCACCCGCCCGGCGGGGACGCCGAGTTCGGCCAGCAACTGCCTGGCTCCGCGCACCATCTCGTACGGTCCGCACAGCCACCAGTGGTCGACGGCGGGGACGTCCACCAGGGCCGTCAGCAGGGCGGCGACCCGGTCGGGGTCGAGGCGGCCGCTGAGCAGTTCGGCGTCCCGGCTCTCCCGGGAGAGCACGTGGACGAGCTGGAAGCGGTCCAGGTGGCGGTCCTTGAGGTCGGCGAGTTCGTCGGCGAACATCACCGTGTCGCTGCGCCGGTTGCCGTAGAGCAGGGTGACCCGGGAGTCGGGGTGGCCGGCCAGCACGGAGGCGGCGATGGAGAGCATCGGGGTGATGCCGGAGCCGGCCGCGATCAGCACGTGCTCGCCGGGTTCGGCCGGGTCGGCGGTGAACGCCCCCGCGGGGGGCAGGACTTCGACGACCTCGCCGGTCTTC
Organism: Kitasatospora sp. NPDC004272; assembly: GCF_053603035.1. Lineage (NCBI taxonomy): Bacteria > Bacillati > Actinomycetota > Actinomycetes > Kitasatosporales > Streptomycetaceae > Kitasatospora > Kitasatospora sp. NPDC004272. Next base: position 85,423 of record NZ_JBSGET010000002.1, read on the forward strand.
GCGCCGCTGACCAGCCAGTGCGAGAACAGGCCGCCGGGCACCTCGCGGACGGCGATCCGCAGCGGGCCGCCGACCGGGGAGCAGAGCGAGTAGGAGCGGCGCTCGTCGGCGCCGTCGACGATCCGGCGCAGGGTGAGGCTCTGGCCGGGGCGGAAGGCGAACTCGGCGGCCAGGTCGGCGGGGACGTCGAAGGTGACCGCGACGGCGTCCTCGCAGAGCCGTTCCAGGGTGCCGATCGGCAGCGGGTGGAACCGCGGGCGGCGGACGGCCATCAGATCTCCTTGATCCGGTCGAAGGGTTCCCGGCAACTGCGGCACCGCCACAGCGATTTGCAGGCGGTGGAGCCGAACCGGGACAGCTCCTCGGTGTCCTCGGACCCGCACTGCGGGCAGGCCACCGCCCGCCGGGTCGGGCCGAGTCGCAGCAGCCCGCCGGGGTGCGGGGGGCCGCCGGGGTGCGGGGGCGCGATGCCGGCTTCGGCGAGCTTGCGGCGGCCCGCGGCGCTGATCCGGTCGCTGGACCACGGCGGGTCGATCCGCAGTCGCACCTCGACCCCGGCGAACCCGGCGGCGCGCAGCCGGCGGGCCACGTCGGCGGCCATCTCGGCGACGGCCGGGCAGCCGGAGTAGGTGGGCGTCAGCCAGACGGTGACCGTCCCGTCCGCCTCCTCGACGCCGGCCAGCACGCCGAGGTCCTCCAGGGTGAGCACGGGCAGTTCGGGATCGGGCACGGCGGCGGCGACCTCCCGGGCCCGCTCCAGCAGGGTGCTCACCACGTCGCCCCCGGGTGCGCCCGGGCCAGCACCTGGAGTTCGGCGAGCAGCGGCCCCATCGCCTCGGTGTGCACCCCGTGCCGCCCGGCCCGCCCGTTCACGTACGCCCGGCCGGGGAGGTCGGGGACGGGCAGCGCGGCCTCGGCCAACACCCCTGCCAGCGCGGCGAGTACGGGTGCGCGCAGCGGTGACGGGTCGGTGCCGAGCCGGAGTTCGACCTCGTGCGGGGTGAACAGCTCGTCCAGCCACGGCCAGAGGGCGTCCAGCGCCGCGCGCATCCGCCGGTGCGACTCCTCGGTGCCGTCGCCGAGCCGGACCGTCCAGGCGGCCGCGTACTCCCGGTGGTACGCCAACTCCTTGACGCCGAGGGCCGCGACGGCCGCCAGCACCGGGTCGGCGTGGTCGGCGAGGCGCCGGTACAGCTCCTCCCGGGCGGTGGCGAACAGCAGCAGCCGCACCACGCACTGCGCGAAGTCGCCGTTCTCCAGCTCCACCAGCCGCACGTTGCGGAACTCGGACTCCGCGCGCCAGTAGGCGAGTTCGTCCTCGCCCCGGCCGCTGCCGTCCAGCTGCCCGGCCCGGGTGAGCAGTCGGCGGGCCTGCCCGAGCAGGTCGAGGCCGAGGTTGGCGAGCGCCACCTCCTCCTCCAACTCCGGTGCCCGGGTGACCCATTGGACCAGCCGCTGGGAGAGCACCAGCGCGTCGTCGCCCAGCATCAGGCAGTACGCGGCGAGGTCGGCCGGGTCCACCCCGGCCGGCGGTGCGGCGTCCACGCCCAGCAGCGGGTCGGCGAAGCCGGTGCCGTAGGCCCAGCGGGCTTCGCCGTCCGGCTCCCCGCCCGCCCCGGCCAGTGCGAGGTACACGTGGTCGTCGCTCATGTCGCCTTCCCTGCCCAGTCCTTGGTGCTCGTCAGATGTGCGGGACGTCCTCGGGGATCGGGTAGAACGTCGGGTGCCGGTAGACCTTGTCGCCGCTCGGCGCGAAGAACGCGTCCTGCTCGTCCGGGCTGGACGCGGTGATCGCGTCCGAGCGCACCACCCACAGGCTCACCCCCTCGTTGCGCCGGGTGTACAGGTCGCGCGCCGCGAGCAGCGCCATCTTGTCGTCCGCCGCGTGCAGCGACCCGACGTGCACGTGGTTCAGCCCGCGCCGGGGCCGCACGAACACCTCGTACAGCGGCCAGGAGGCCCGTTCCCCGCTCATCCCGAACTCCCTTCCCTGGCCGCCTTCTTGGCCGCGTACGCCGAGGCCGCCTCGCGCACCCAGGCGCCGTCCTCGTGGGCCGCCCGGCGCCGCTCGATCCGCTGCGCGTTGCACGGCCCGTCGCCCTTGATCACCTGCTGCAGCTCCGACCAGTCCGGCTCGCCGAAGTCCCAGCCGCCGCGCTCCTCGTTCCAGGCCAGGTCCGGGTCGGGCAGCGTCACGCCCAGGTGCTCGGCCTGCGGGACGGTCATGTCGACGAAGCGCCGGCGCAACTCGTCGTTGCTGTGCCGCTTGATCCGCCAGGCCATCGAGCGCTCGCTGTTGGGCGAGGCGCCGTCCGGCGGGCCGAACATCATCAGCGAGGGCCACCACCAGCGGTCCACCGCGTCCTGCACCATGGCGCGCTGGGCGTCCGTCCCGGCCATCATGGTCATCAGCAGCTCGTAGCCCTGCCGCTGGTGGAACGACTCCTCCTTGCAGATCCGCACCATCGCCCGGGCGTACGGCCCGTAGCTGCACCGGCACAGCGGCACCTGGTTGCAGATCGCCGCGCCGTCCACCAGCCAGCCGATCACGCCGACGTCGGCGAAGGTCAGCGTCGGGTAGTTGAAGATCGAGGAGTACTTCTGCCGGCCGTCGACCAGCTTCTCGGTCAGCTCCGCCCGGTCCACCCCGAGGGTCTCCGCCGCCGCGTACAGGTACAGCCCGTGCCCGGCCTCGTCCTGGGCCTTGGCCAGCAGGATCGCCTTGCGCCGCAAGGAGGGCGCCCGGGTCAGCCAGTTGCCCTCCGGCTGCATGCCGATGATCTCCGAATGGGCGTGCTGCGCGATCTGCCGCACCAGCGTCGCCCGGTACGCGTCCGGCATCCAGTCCCGCGGCTCCACCCGCGCGTCCGCGGCGATCACCGCTTCGAACTGCGCCTCCACGACCCACCTCCCGACTGACCGTTCGGTCGGTTCCATTCTGTACACAGCGGCCAGCCGGTGGCAAGGAGGTCACGGACAGCAGCATCAGGGGCTCGGAGGCGAACGGCGAGAGGCGGCATCAGGGGCCCGGGAAACCGTCGGCAAACGAACATGCACCACCAGGGGCCCGGGGAACGGCGGGTCCGAGCTGCTGACGGCCGGAGCCCACCGAAGTGTCCGTGTTGCTGCGTGTCTTGAACAGAACCGGAAGCAGACGCGCGCAACGGCAGTGAACCGCCAGCAGACCCGGGCTCGCCGTTCCCCGAGCCCCTGAATGCGCTCTCGTGAGCCCCTCTACCTTTCGCGCAGGCGCGGCAGCGGCACCGCCAGCAGCGCCGCCAGCAGGGCGATGCGGGGCCCCAGTTGGTCGATCCGGAGGTGTTCGTGGCGGGCGTGCGGGCCGCCGCCGACCGCGCCGAGGCCGTCCAGGGTCGGCAGGCCCCTCGCGCCGGCCAGGTTGGTGTCGCCCGCCCCGCCGGCGGGTGCGCCGTCGAGTTGCTGGCCGAGCGCGGCGGCCAGCGAGCGGACGTGCCTCAGCAGCGGGTTGCCGGTGCGTTCGGGCCAGGCGGGGCGGCTGGAGAGGACCTCGGTGCGGACGTCGGCGCCGGGCCGGTGGGGGGTGAGGTGGGCGAGGGTGTCGAGGGTGCGGCGCTGGGCCTCGGTGGTGGAGAAGCGCAGCCCGAGTTCGGCTTCGGCGTGGCCGGCGATGACGTTGGCGCGGGTGCCGCCGCCGATGCGTCCGGTGTTGAGTTCGGTGCCGGGCTGGTGGGCGAGGTCGCGCACGGTGATCAGCTGGTCGACGAGTTCGTCGATCGCGGAGAGGCCGTCGGCGGCGTCGAGGCCGGCGTGGGCCTCGCGGCCGGTGACGGTGAGCCGGACCCGGGTGGAGCCGCGGCGGGCGGTCTTGAGGCGGCCGTCGGGGTGTCCGGGTTCGAGTCCGAGGACGGCGGCGGCGCCGCGCAGGTGGCGTTCGACCTGGGTCCGGCCGTCGGGGCTGCCGATCTCCTCGTCCGAGACGATCACCATCCGGACCGGTCGGTGCGGCCGCTGGCCGAGGTCGGCGAGGAGGGCGAACGCGCCTTCCAGCAGGGCGAGTCCGCCCTTCATGTCGAGGACGCCGGGGCCGGAGAGCCGCCCGTCGCGCTCCTCGACGGGCCAGTCGGTGAGGGTGCCGACCGGCCAGACGGTGTCGTGGTGGCCGACCACCAGCAGGTGCGGGAGGTCCTCCTGCTGGCCCGGCCAGTCGAGGACGAGGTGGTCGCCGTGCGCGCAGCGCTTGCGGACGGCGGTGGCCCCGGTGGCGGCGTAGCCGGCGGCGAGTTCTTCGGCGAGGGAGTCGAGCCGGGGCGCGTCGCCGGAGGGGGACTCGATCCCGGCGAGGTCGGCGCAGCGCTTGCGGACGGCCGCGGCGAGGGTCCGGGCCCGCGTGGTGAGGGTGCGCGGGAGGCCCGGCAGGGCGGCGGCGGTGGGGGGCAACGCCGCTGTGGCGGCGGGCGGTTCGGTGCTGTCGGGGGCGGCCGGCGGTTCGCCGGCGGCCGGTGCCCGGTCGGGGTGCGGCTCGGGAGCCACGGTATGGGGACTCACTGTTCACCCCCGGCGGGTCGCGGGCCACCGGGCGGTATCGGTGGGGCGAGCGGCCGGGGGGTCCTGCGCGGCGTCGGGCTCGGTCGCTGCGTACGGTGCGACCTGGGGCTGGGCAACACTGCGTCCTCCTCGCTCGGTCCGCGGCTCCGGCTCGGCCCGGGGCCCGGGGACGTCGGTCTCCGTTCCTCGGCGCGGACGGGCACCGTGACAGGGGACCGATGAGCGAGCCTAGAAGATCGGTTCGTCTCCCTGCGAGGTGGCCTGCCGCTCAGCGCGTCGCGGCGGACCCGGGGGCGCGTGCCCGGCGGACGGCGTCCGTCGGGGCGCGCGCACGGGCCCGGGCCTGGCGCGGCGAGCGGGACGCGATCTTCCGAGTGCGTCCTGCCCCCACCTTGGACCCACGGGGGAGGTTCGGCAGCACGAACCGCCCACGATCGAGCGAACCCCGTCCGATGGGTGACCGCGAATCAGCCTTTGGTACCAGTCGGGTGACCCGGTCCCGGGAAATCCGTTGGCGGGCGTTCCTCCCCGGCCGGGACAATCCTCCCCGTCAGCCCCCTTCCCCTCGGAGCCCCGGTGTCCGCCTTCCGGTCCGTCCCGCCGTCCGCCGCCGACAGCCTGCGGGGGCTGGCGCTGGGCGATGCGTTCGGCGACCGCTGGTTCCACCCGCCGGTGGAGCAGGCGTCCGTGGAGCTCTCGGCCCGGACCGTCCGCCCGGCGCCCTGGCACTGGACGGACGACACCGCGATGGCGCTGGTCCTGGCCCGGCACCTGCGCGACCGCGGCGAGGTCGAACCGGCCTCGCTGGCCCGGGAGTTCGCGGCCGAGTACACGGCCGTCCCGCACCGCAAGTACGGGCCGTCGATGCACCGGGTGCTGCGCGCGGTGCAGGACGGGGCGGACCACGTCGCGGTCACCTCGGCGCTGTTCGGCGGGCAGGGTTCGCACGGCAACGGCGCGGCGATGCGGGTCGCCCCGCTCGGCGCCTGGTTCGCGGACGACCTGGCGGCCGTCGCCGAGCAGGCCGGGCGCTCCGCCCGGGCCACCCACGCGCACCCGGAGGCGGCGGTCGGCGCCCAGGCGGTGGCGCTGGCCGCGGCGCTGGCGGTGCGCTCGCGCGGGTCGGCCGCGCCGGGGCGGGCGGAGTTCCTGGCCGAGGTCGCGGGCCTGCTGCCGGAGAGCGACGTCCGCTCGGGGCTGCGGATCGCGGCCCGCTTCCCGGCGGGCACCGGCGTGCGGCACGCCGCGACGGTGCTCGGTTCCGGCTTCGAGGTGTCCGCGCAGGACACCGTGCCGTTCGCGCTGTGGTCCGCCGCCGGGCACCTCGACGACCTCACCGAGGCGCTGTGGCAGACCCTGGCGGGCTGGGGCGACATGGACACCACCTGTGCCGTCGCGGGCGGCGTGGTCGCCGCCCGCACCGGCCTGGCCGGCGTCCCGGCGCGCTGGCTGGACGCGCAGGAGCCCCCTGCCGCCGCTGTGACCGCGCGGCGGCGGCCGGGCCCGGATCCCGGGTGCCCGGGGCCCGGATCCCGGGTGCCCGGGGCCGGGAGTCCGGGTGCCCGGGGCCGGGAGTCCGGTCCGCGCTACGGCTCCGCGGGCAGGTTGAGACGGAAGGGCCCGCCCGGCCGCTCCGGGTCCCGGGCGCGGCGGACGGCGGCGATCCGGGCCGGGGTGACGCCGGTGGCGGGCGGGCCGAGCCGGTTGCCGGGGTGGGCGCCCGGGAAGGCCGGCAGCGGCGCGGACCCGGCTCCCGCGGTGCGTTCGACGGCCGCGGTCAGCGGGCTCCCGCCGATGCCCTGCCCGTGGCCGGGGCGGCGGCGGATCGTCCAGCGGTACGGCACTCCGTCGACCGCGAGGGGACGGGGGCCCCTCCTGCGCAGCGCCACCGTCCCGCCTCCCCCTGCCTGTTCGACCCCCGTTCGGCCCCCGGCGGCCCCGGCGGCCTACCCGCGGCCGCGGGGCGGCGGGACGGGTTGCGGGCGGTAGCGGGCGGTGCCGGCCGTCCAGTGCAGCAGGGCGTGTGCGAAGCGGACCAGGGCCCTCACGTAGCAGCGCACTTGGGGCGGCCAGTGGGAGCCGCGGGCGATGCCTTCGGCGAGGAACTCCAGGGTGGTGAGCTCGGCCTCGCAGAGTGCGGCGACCTTGGTGGCGGCGGCGTCCCGGGGCAGCCGCTCGTGCACTTCCAGGGCGCTCAGCAGGTTGTTGCCGTGCCCGGCGGCGGTCTCGACCCGGTACGAGCACAGGTCGTTGGCCCAGCCGATCAGGTGGTCCAACCTGGCGCGCAGGTCGACGAGTTGGGGGTGGCCGTGGAACTGCGCGGGCAGGTCGAGGCGGTGCGCGAGCTCGACCGCGCCGGTGGCGCAGCGGACGGCGCCGTCCTGCTCCCGGTACGAGAGGTACTGCGGGACGGTGGGGGTGGCGCCGCGCAGGCGCAGGAAGTCGAGCGAACCCTCCAGGTAGCTGCGGAAGTCGGCGGTCTGCCGGGCCCGCCAGGAGGGTCCGGCGAGGGCGATGCTGTCCTGCCACAGGGTGCGGAACGCCCGGGCCAGCGCGGTCGCGGGGGCGGGCGGGACGGCGCCGGGGCCGAGCTCCGGGCCGAGCAGCGCGGCGAGTTCGCGGACGGTGCGGTCGGCCTCGTCGGACGGGTCGCCGAGCCAGTGCCGGTCGAAGTGGTCGTCGAGGATCCAGCCGAGCAGCAGCCACTGGGTGCCGGCCCGCAGCGCGGGCCCGGGCGGCAGGTCGCCCCAGCAGCGCGCGGCCAGCTCCAAGTGGCCCTGTTCCAGCAGGCGTTCGAGGCCCTCGCGGTCGAGCAGCCCGGTCCCGGCCAGCCAGTGCACGGCCTCCTCGCGGAGCGCGTCGGCGTGCGGGTGGGCCGCGGGGAGGGGGACCCGGTCGAGCAGGCCGGCGAGCGGTCCGGCGGCTGGGCCGGGGAGCGCTCCGGCCGGGAGGCGGTGCGCGGCGGGGCTCGCGGCGTGGCTCATGGCGGGGTCCTCCTCGGGTGCGCGTCCGGCACGTGCGTCGGCTCGTCCGGGTCTGCCGGGCCCACCGGGCCTGCCGGGACGGTCCGTCCCGGGTCCGTTCGGGCCCGCCGCCCGACGGGACGAGTCTGCTGGACCGTCCCGGCCGGGCGGCGCAGAACCGTCGGCCGTTCCCCCACCCGGCGGATCACTGCGCTGATCCGATGATCGGCCCGCTACCGTCCCGGCGCCCGGGCCGCGAGGCTGCACCGGCCGTCCGCGCAGTCACGTCGCCACCGGCCCCGGGAGAGGGTCTGCAGCAGCCCGACCGTCCAGCACATCGGACAGCCGCGCAGGGCGAACAGCCCGACCGGAACGAGCAGCAGCGCCACCGGCCCGCACCCCGGCAGCAGGGCGAACCCGGCCGCGACCGCCCCGAACCCGACCGCCCCGCGCAGCAGGTGACGCGCCAGCGAGGCGCTCGCGAAGTCCGTCCGCCCGGTCGCCCCGGTCGCCCCGGGCCCCTCCGTCCGGCGCCCGCTCACCGCACGCCGCCCGGCAGGTCGGCGAGTTCGGCCCGGACGGCCGCCCGGGCCCGGTGCAGCCGGGACTTCATCGCGGCCGTGCTCAGCCCCAGTGCCTCCGCCACCGCCCGCCCGCCGAGCCCCTGCAGGTCGCGCATGACCAGCACCCGGCGCTGGTCGGCGGGCAGTGCGGCGATCGCCGCGGCGACCCGTTCGGTGTCGAGCCGCCGCAACGCCTCCTGCTCCGCCGAGTCCGCCAACTCCGCCGCCCCGCCGAGTGGTTCGGCGGCGAGCTGCCGGGGCGCCCGGACCCGGCGCAGGCACTCGTTGCGGACGATCCGGAACAGCCAGGACGCGAGCGCCCCGGTGGCCCGCAGCATGCCGATCCGCCGGTACAGCACGATCAGCGCCTCCTGCGCGGCGTCCTCCGCGTCCTCCGGGCTGGCGCACAGCGAGTGCGCGAACCGGCGGACGTTCGGGTGCGCCCCGGCGACCAGGACCGCCAACGAGTCCCGGTCGCCGCCGCGCGCCGCGACGATCACCTCCTCGCCGGGCCAGCCGGTCTCAACCACGGTTCCCCCGCTTCCGCTTGAGCACCAGCACGCAGGTGCAGAGCAGCACCGCACCCGCACCGACCACCACGGCAACCACCACGACTTCCTCCAGGCCCTCGTCCGCGTCCTCCGCCGTACGGCGTGACGCACATGAGAGTCCCGGCCCCCCGAAAAGGATTCACCCCCGTCGGGGCCGTCCCGCTCAGTTCCCGCGTTCCGCCCGGCTGCGCTCCACGCAGAACTCGTTGCCCTCGACGTCGGCCAGCACCGCCCAGCCCGTTCCGTCCTCCCGGCGCTGGTCGTCCACCAGGACGGCGCCCAGGCCGAGCAGGCGCTCGACCTCCTCGTCCCGCGTGCGCTCCTGCGGCTGGAGGTCGAAGTGGATCCGGTTCTTGCCGGCCTTCTTCTCCGGCACCGTCACGAACAGCAGGTTCGCGGCCGGGATCAACGCCTGCGGGTCGCCCGGGAAGTCGTCCTCGTGGAGCGGCTGGCCCAGCACCTCCGACCAGAAGGAGGCGAGGCGGTAGGGGTCGAGGCTGTCGACGGTCACGTGCCTGATCACAGATGTCATGTCCTGGATTCTCGACGGTCGGGTAAGGACCGGCAACCCCGTTTCCTCCTGTCGTCCCCCCGCCCGCCCGCTGTTACCGTTCACCCCGTGCCTGCGACCGCCTCCCCCGCCAAGGCCGAACTCGACCGGCTCACCGCCGAGTTCTTCGGCGCCTTCGACAACCGGCACGGCGGCCCGGCCGACGTCGGACGGCTCCGGCGGCTGATGCTGCCCGGCGGCGTCATCGTGGTGACCGCGCCCCGCTACGCCGTCTACGGTGTCGAGGAGTTCATCACCCCGCGCGAACTACTGCTCTCCGAAGGCCGGTTGACCGACTTCCACGAGTGGGAGACCGCCGAGCGCACCGAGATCGCCGACGGCGTGGCCTGCCGGATCGGCACCTACCGCAAGTCCGGCCTCCTCGACGGCGAACCCTACGAGGGCGGCGGCACCAAGACCTTCCAGTTCGCCCGCACCCCGGACGGCTGGCGCATCACCGCCTTCTCCTGGCACGACGAGCCGTGACCCCGCCACCACCCGTCCGCCCCGAGCCGCCGGGCCCCCGCGGAAGCAGCGACCGGACGGACCCGCCCGAGCCGCTGACCGGCGGAGAACTCACCGAGATCGAGCAGCGCGCCGCGGCCGCCACCCCCGGCCCCTGGTACGTCCGGCAGCTCGACGACGAGGCCGCGATGAGCCTCGTCGCCGTCAGCACCGCCCCCGACACCGGGCGGGGCGAGCGCTGGCCGGACTTCGACCACGGGCAGATCGTGGCCGCCACCCTCGTCCAGCGGCCGCGCTACGTCGACGTCGTCGGTGGACTCTGGGACGAGAACGCCTCGTTCATCGCCGGGGCCCGCCAGGACGTCCCCCGGCTGGTCGCGGAGATCCGGCGCCTCAACTGCCTGCTGGAAGCCGCCCGGGCCACCGGGGAGGGCGGCGGTCCGAGCTGACGCCACGCCCCGGCACCTCCGGGCGGGGAGGCGTCGCGGTGGGCGTCGAGGAGTCCGTCGTCCCGCGCGAACTGCCACGCCGTGCAGGCCGGTTGACCGACCCTGACGAGACCCCGGACGGCCGGCGGATCACCGCCTCCTCCCGGCGCGGCGAGCCGTGGCCCCCGGTCAGGACCGCACCGCACCGCCGGCCTCCACCGGGCAGGCCGCCTCCACCGGGTTCGGCCGGGTGACGGGGCGGGGGCGGGCGAAGGTGGTGCCGAAGGCGGCCAGGGCGAGCAGGGCCACGGCGGCGCCGTAGCCGGTGGCGGTGGTCAGCAGGCCGAGGTGCGGGACGGCGAACCCGGCGGCCACCGCGGGGGCGCTGAAGGCCAGGTAGCTGAGGACGTACACGGCCGCGAACAGTTCGGCGCGCTCCGCGGGGGCGGCCAGCGGGGCGATGCCGGAGAGCACGCCGAGGAAGGTCGCGCCGAAGCCGAGCCCGGCCAGCGCGGTCATCGCGAAGAACAGCGGCGCGCTGCCTCGGTCGAGGGCCGCCAGGGTGCCGGCCACGCCGAGGGCCAGCGCGGTCGAGCCGAACCGGAGCGTCGTCCGGGCGGGGCGGCCGCGCAGCAGGAGCGAGCCGAGCGTTCCGGCCGCGGTCATGGTGCTGACGACCAGGCCGCCGACCAGGTGGTTGTGCAGGTGCAGGACCCCGGCGGCGAGCGAGGGGCCGAGCGAGAGGTAGAGGCCGCCGAGCGACCAGACCGCGACCAGGGCCGGCGTGCCGACCGCGAAGGCGCGGCGGGCCTGCCGCGGGACGCGGGCCCGCGGCACCAGGGAGGCGAGGGCGCCCGGGCGGCGCCCGGCGGTCTCGGGGATCAGCGCCAGGGCGGCGACGGCGAGCAGGAAACCGGCGGCGAGGAGCGCGAAGACCAGGACCCGCGGGGCCGGGCCGTACTGCACCAGCAGCCCCGAGCCGAAGGCGCCGAGGGCCAGGCCGAGGGTGGAGGCCGCGCCGTTGACGAGGGCGCCGAGGCCCGGGGAGCGCTCCGGCTGCAGGTCGACCAGGGTCGCCGAGAGGGCCCCGGTCGCGGCCCCGGTGGCGAAGCCCTGGACGGCCCGGGCCGCCAGCAGCGGGCCGACCCCGTCCGCGTTGGTGAACAGCAGCATCGCCCCCGCCTCCAGCAGCAGCGAACCGTAGAGCAGCGGCTTGCGGCCCAGGAAGTCGGAGAGGCTGCCGACGGTGGTCAGGGCGAGCAGCAGGAACACCGCGTAGACGGCGAAGATCACCGTGAGGGTGCCGGAGGAGAAGCCCCAGGCGGCCTGGTAGACGACGTAGAGGGGGGAGGGCGCGGCGGCGGCGAAGGTCAGCAGCAGCAGGGCCGCTGCGACCAGCCAGAAGGCCGGGGTGCGGGACAGCCCGCGGGAGTTCGGCATGGACACCTCGATGGCAGGCCGGTCGGGGACCGGAAGCGTGACCCCTTAAGGCGAAAGGGTTGGCTTTAACGGATACTAGGCGACTGCTCGGAGTTAAAGCGAATCACTTTGCCTTAGCATGGGAGAGTGAACAGCCAGCCACCGGAGCCGCCCCCGGCTCCCGCCCCGGCTCCCGCCCCGGGGCCGCCCCCGGCCGAGCCCGTCCGCCGCACCGGCGGGCGCAGCGCGCGGGTGTGCGCCGCCGTGCACCGGGCCGTCACCGAACTGATCGCCGAGGGCGGCGCGGACCAGGTGTCGATCCCGGCCGTCGCCGCCCGGGCGGGCGTCAACCCCACCTCCGTGTACCGGCGCTGGGGCGACCTCAACGGCCTGCTGGCCGACGTCACCGCCACCCGGCTCGCCCCGGAGGACCCGCCGCCGGACACCGGCGACCTCCGCACCGACCTGCTCCAGTGGGCCGAGCGGAGCCGGGCCTCCATCACCACCCCGGAGACCCTGGCCCTGGTCCGGCACGCCGTCGGCAAACTCGCCTGCCCCGACTCCGGCTCGACCCCGCGGATGGCCGCCCGCGAACGGCAACTGGCCACGATCCTGGCCAGGGCCGCGGAGCGCGGCGAACCGGCCCCCACCCTCCGCCAGGGCGTGGACCACCTGCTGGCCCCGCTCTACTTCCGGGTCATCCTCAACCTCGGCCCGATCGAACCCGCCGACGTCCACCGCCTCGTCGACGACCTCCTGCACCACCACACCGACACCTGCGCTCCCACCACCTGACCACCTGACCACCGCCGGAACCCCCGCCCGGCCCCGCCGCCGGAACCCCCGCCCCGCCCCCGCGCGTCCGCCCCGCGGAAGCAGCAGCCTCCGCCCTCTCCCCCGCGCGCCCTGCCATCCCTTTCCTCCCGCTTCCCCTTCGCCCGCCGCCGGAACCCCCGCCCCGCCCCGCCGCCGGAACCCCCGCCCCGCCCCCGCGCATCCCCCTGTGCGAGAGTCGTGTCCCCCACGGGGGCGGTTCGGGCGGAGGTGTGGCAGGTGAGCGGTGGGGCCGGGCGGGTACTGGTGGTGGACGACGACGCGGGGATCCGGCGGAGCCTGGAGCGGGGGCTGCGGCTGAGCGGGTTCCGGGTCGCGGTCGCGGCGGACGGCGCGCTCGCGCTGGCGGCGCTCGCCGAGGATCCGCCGGACGTGCTGGTGCTGGACGTCGGGATGCCGGGCCCGTCGGGGACGGAGGTGTGCCGGACGCTGCGGGCCCGGGGGGACGACACGCCGGTGCTGATGCTCTCCGCGCTGGACGAACTGGCCGACCGGGTGGCCGGGTTGCAGGCCGGCGCGGACGACTACCTGGTGAAGCCGTTCGCCCTGGAGGAGTTGGTGCTGCGGCTGCACGCGCTGCTGCGCCGCCGACCGCCGCAGCCCGCGGACCTGATCCGGGTCGGTCCGCTGCGGATCCACCCGGAGACCCGGCAGGCATTCTGGGCGGAGGACGAACTCCGGTTGACCAGGCGCGAGTTCGAGCTGCTCGCCCAACTGGCCCGGAACGCCGGGATCGTGCTGTCCCGGGAGGTGCTGCTGGACCGGGTGTGGGGCTACGACTTCGAGGTGCGCAGCGACGCCGTGGACACCTTCGTCTCGTACCTGCGCCGGAAGTTGGAGGCCGGCGGTCGCCCCCGGACGGTGCACACGGTGCGCGGGGTGGGGTTCGTACTGCGGGCCCCGGACGAGGGTGTGCGGGCCCCGGACGAGGGCGGGGCGGGCCGGTGAAGCTGTCGACCAGGATCGCGATCGGGGCGGCGGTGCTGGTGCCGCTGCTGGTGGCGGCGGCCGGGCTGCTGCTGCTGCCGCTGGTCGGCGCGGACCTGCACCGCCGCCAGGACGCGCAGTTGAACGCCCGGGCGGCCGCCGTGCTGCCGAACGCCCGGGCGCTGCTCGCGGCGGACAGCCGGGGACGTCCGAAGGTCGAGCAGAACCAGCAGCGCAAGCTGATGGACGCGGCGCTGGACGCGGGCGTCCGGCTGACCGCCGCCGACGGCACGGTGCTGCTCGCGGCGGGCCCGCAGCCGGACGATCCGCTGCTGCTTCCGGGCGCGCCGGGCGGGAACGTGGTGACGGTCCGCCAAGCTGGTTCCTCCTGGCGGGTGTTGACGGTACGGGTGGACGGCGGGGGCGCCGGCGGGACGCTGTGGGTGCTGGCTCCGGCCGGGGAGCCGGCCGAGGAGTTGCGGGCGGTGCGGCGGCGGGTGCTGCTGGTGGCGCTGGTCGCGGCGCCGCTCTCGGGGCTGATCGCCTTCGGGCTCGCCGAACGGGCCACCCGGCCGCTGCGCCGACTGGGCCGCCGGGCGGCCGGGTTGGACCCGCGGGCCGGGCACGCGGCGTTCGCGCACGCCCGGACGGGCACCGCCGAGGTGGACGAACTCTCGGCCGCGATCGCCCTGTTGCTGTCGCGCTACGACGAGCAGGCGGCCCGCACGGCGCAGGCCCTGGACACCGCGAGGTCGTTCTCCTCGGCGGCCTCGCATGAGCTGCGCACCCCGCTGATGAGCCTGCGCACCAACCTGGACGTGCTGGCCGCGCACCCGGACCTGGCGGCGGACGAGCGGGCCGAGGTGCTGGCCGAGTCGCAGCAGGACCACGCCCGGATGCTGGACCTGCTGAGCGCGCTGTCCGCGCTGGCCCGGGGAGACCTGGTGGAGCTCTCCGCGTTCGGCCCGGTCGACCTCGCGGAGCTGGTGGACACCGCCGTGGCCGAGGCCGCCCGCCGCCGCCCGGAAACTGTCTACCGCACCGAACTCCCGCCCGAAGCAAGGGTGTTCGGCTGGGACGCGGGCCTGCGCATCCTGCTCGCCAACCTGCTCGGCAATGCCGCCGTGCACGGCCGCACCGCCGACCGCCCGGCCGAGGTGGACGTCCGCCTGCGCGTCGAGGGCGGCACCGCCCGGCTGACCGTGGACGACACCGGCCCCGGCGTCCCGCCCGCCGAACGCACCGCCGTCTTCCACCGCTTCCACCGCCGCCCGGACAGCCCGGGCTCCGGCCTCGGGCTGACCCTGGTCGCCCAGCAGGCCGCCCTGCACCGGGGCACGGCCTTGGCCACCGACCGCCCGGACGGCCCGGGCGGCCGCTTCGAGGTCCGCCTGCCGCTGCTGCTTCCCGCCGACCCACCGGCCGCACAACTCCCCTCCCCCCGGGACTGGTTGAGCGACCGGGAACGCCGCTGACCCACCGGGTGGGTGGCAGGATGCCCGGATGGAAGCAACGAAGCAGGTCCTCGCGTCCGCCGCCCGGCTGCTGGGCACCGGCCTGTCCGAGCCCGTCGACCTCGGCGGCAGCCGCCGCACCACCGTGCTGCGCTGCCGCACCGGCGACGGGCGGTCGGTCGTGGTCAAGGCGTACACCGGCGGGCCGGACGCGCTGCGCGCCTTCACCGCCGAGGCGGCCGGGCTCACCCTCGGGCTCGCGGGCCCCCGACTGCTCGCGGTCGACCCGGAGTTGCCGCTGCTGGTGCTGGAGGACCTCGGCCCGGCACCCACCCTGGCCGACCTGCTGCTCGGCGAGGATGCGCGGGCCGCCCGGGTGGGTCTGCTGACCTGGGCCCGCGGGCTGGGCCGGCTGGCGGCCGGCTCGGTCGGGCGGCAGGAAGAACTCGCCTCGCTGTGGCGGAAGTTCGACGCCGGAATGCCGACCTGGGCGGAGCAGCCGTGGATCGCGGAGAACGCCGCCCGCTTCCCCGAGGTGCTCGCCGCGGCCGGGGTGCCCGCCCCCGCCGGGCTGGCCGCGGAGCTGGCCGCGGTCGGCGTCGCGGGCGGCGAGGCGTACCCGGCGTTCACGCCCGGTGACACCTGCCCGGACAACAACCTGCTCACCCCGGACGGTCTGCGGCTGCTGGACTTCGAGGAGGCCTGCTTCCAGTCGGTCTTCCTCACCGCCGCGTACTGCCGGATGCCGTTCTCGTCCTGCTGGTGCGTCTTCGACCTGCCGCCCGGACTGGCCCAGCGGGCCGAGAACGCGTACCGGGGAAAGGTCGTCCCCGTGTACCCGGAGCTCGCCGACGACGCGCGCTGGGAGGCCGGGGTGCGGGACGCCGTCGCCGTCTGGACGGTCAACGCCACCGTGCTGCTGCTGCCCCGCTCCGCCGAGGACCGGCCGATGCACCCGACCCGCCGCCCCGTCCCGACCCGGCACCAACTGCTGCGCCACCGCTGGGAGGCGGGCGCCCGCCTGGACGGCCGCCCGGCCCTCGCCGCGGCCTTCGACGGGCTGCTGCGCGAGGTCGCCGCCCACTGGGAGGCGGCCCCGCTGCCCGGCTACCCGGCGCTCCGGAACGCGGCCGTGGACTGACCCGCTCCCCCGCCCCCGTCGCACCGGGTTCCACAGGGTTTCCACAAGAAGGCCCCCTACCGTCGGGCCCGGCCGGGGGATCCGGCCGGGATTCGGAGTGGAAGGGGATACCCATGCGCATCAACCGGGCGGCGGCCGCCGTCGGAGTGCTGGCGCTGGCGGGCGCGTTCCTGGCTGCGGGGCCCGCGCAGGCGGCGGGCGGGGCGCCGAAGGGGGACGGGGCGAAGGCGGTCTGCAAGCGGCTGCCGAAGACCCAGGAGCGGGTCGACAAGGCGCTGACGCGGCTGAACGGCGACGCCACCGTCAACGGTTCGGTGGCCCGGCTGCAGCAGCGGGTGGACGACGCCCACAAGGCGGGGCACGCCGAGATCGAGAAGTACCTGAACGACCGGCTGGCCTTCCGCCGCAGTCTGCTGCCGACGTTGCAGACCCGCAAGGCGGACCTGACGGCGGTGGCCGACTGGTGCGCGAAGAACGCCCCGGCGGCCGGGAAGTGACCCGTCGGCCCGCCGCCGGACGGGCGGCCCTGGCGGCCCTGGCGCTGGCCTGCGCCGCTCTGCTGACGGCCTGCGGCCCGACCTCCGGCAAGGCCGGCTCCGGGGGCGGCGCCGACGACGCGCAGGTCCAGCAGATGCAGCAGAAGGTGGACGCCGCGGACAGCGCCGCCGCCCAGGCCGACGAGAACGCCGGCCAGGACAACTGAAACCCCTCAAGGCCCCGACGGCCCGCGTTCTCCCCGGAACGCGGGCCGTCGGCCGTCCGTAGGCCGAGACGCGGACGTCCACGATGCGACCTTCGGCGTGGCGTAACTTGACGGGCCGCCGCCGGGTCGTGAAGCATCTGCGGCATGAACTCCGGCACCTTCCTGGTCTGCCGCCTGCACGTCGATCTGCGACGCCAGGCGAGCGACATGTGTGCCTGCTGTTGACGCTCTCCGCGTAACCTCCGTGCGCGCCCTGTGAGTTGACCCAGGTCTCCGCGCGCCCCGCCCGGCCAGTCACCGCCCCTCGCCCTGCCGCCCCCTCGTCCTGCCGTCCGCGCGCCCCGCCGTACCGTGCCTCCGCACGCGTTGCCGGCGACGGCCGCCGCCCCGGCACACCCCGGAGGACCCCATGAGCATCGACCTCGCCAGCACGCCCGCCACCGCACCCGCCGGCGCCGCCGACCGCACCGCCCGCCCCCCGCTGTCCCCGAACGCGCTGCGCCGGATCGTTCGCGACCTGGCCGAGCGGCCCGAGCGCTGGCTGCACCGGGTGCGACTGTCCGCGGAGGAGCGCTGGTACGAGCGGCTGGAGCTGGCGGAGGACTACGAGGTGTGGCTGATCAGCTGGCTGCCGGGGCAGTCCACCGGCTTCCACGACCACGGCGGTTCGCGCGGGGCGTTCACGGTGGCGCTGGGCGAGCTGGAGGAACTGGCGCTGGCCGGGCCGGAGCACGGGCTGACGGTGCGACGGCTGCCGGCGGGCAGCGAGCGGGCGTTCGGCCCGCAGTACCTGCACGACGTCCGCAACACGGCGCAGGGCCCGGCGGTGACGCTGCACGCGTACTCGCCGCCGCTGAGCGAGATGTCGCACTACGAACTGCGGGCCGGCGGCCTGGTGCAGACCTCCACGGAAGGACCGGAGCAGTGGTGATGACGGTGGACCAGCTGCTGGCGAAGGCCCGGACGGGCCTCGACCGGCCGGACCCGGCCCGAGCCTGGGCCGAACTCGCGGACGGGGCGCGGCTGGTGGACATCCGCCCGGCGGCGCAGCGGGCCCGCGAGGGGGAGATCCCGGGGGCGCTGGTGATCGAGCGGAACGTGCTGGAGTGGCGGCTGGACCCGACCGGGAGCCACCGGATCCCGGAGGCGGTGGACCACGGCGTGCGCTGGATCGTGGTCTGCTCGGAGGGGTACGCGTCCTCGCTGGCGGCGGCCTCGCTGCGGGAGTTGGGGCTGCACCGGGCGACCGACCTGGACGGCGGCTTCGTGGCCTGGGCGGCGGCCGGACTGCCCACCAGCCCGGTGGATCAAGGTTTGCGGTGAGAGCGGCACGGGAAGCCGGACAAGCGACGGGTCATGACCTCCCGCCCCGCGCCGACCTCCCGCCCCGCCCGCAGCACACTCACCGCCTGAACCGCCAGCACCACCCGCACCACCCGCACCAGCCGAACCACCGACCCGACGACCACCCGACGGCCGACCCTCCGAGGACCCTTCCGTGATCAGATTCGAGGGCGCCGCCAAGCGCCACCCCGACGGCACGGTCGCCGTCCGCGGCCTGGACCTGGAGGTGCCGGCCGGCCGGACCACCGTGCTGGTGGGGCCGTCGGGCTGCGGCAAGACCACCATCCTGCGAATGGTCAACCGGATGGTGGTGCCCACCGCCGGGCGGGTGCTGCTGGAGGGGGCGGACGTGGCCTCGCTGCCCGCGGCGGGGCTGCGGCGCGGCATCGGGTACGTGATCCAGCAGGCGGGGCTGTTCCCGCACCGCCGGGTGATCGACAACGTGGCGACGGTGCCCCGGTTGCTCGGCTGGGACCGCAAGCGGGCCCGGGCCCGGGCCGCCGAACTGCTGGAGCTGGTCGGCCTGCCGCCGGAGACCGCCCGCCGCTACCCGGCCCAGCT
Source organism: Kitasatospora sp. NPDC004272 (assembly GCF_053603035.1). Lineage (NCBI taxonomy): Bacteria > Bacillati > Actinomycetota > Actinomycetes > Kitasatosporales > Streptomycetaceae > Kitasatospora > Kitasatospora sp. NPDC004272. The sequence continues at coordinate 103,850 of NZ_JBSGET010000002.1, forward strand.
CTCCGGCGGCCAGCAGCAACGGGTGGGCGTGGCGAGGGCGTTGGCGGCGGATCCGCCGGTGCTGCTGATGGACGAGCCGTTCAGCGCGGTCGACCCGCTGGTGCGCGCCGGGCTCCAGGAGGAACTGCTGCGCATCCAGGGCGAGTTGGGCAAGACGGTGCTGTTCGTGACGCACGACATCGAGGAGGCGGTCCGGCTCGGCGACCGGGTGGTGGTGCTCCGCGAGCACGGCGAGATCGCCCAACTCGCCGACCCGCACACCCTGTTGACCGCTCCGGCGGACGCCGGCGTGGCCGCCTTCCTGGGCCGCGACCGGGGGCTGCGCGGGCTGGGCCTGCGCCCGGCCGCCACCGTCCCCCTCGACGACCTGCGACCCTCGTACGAGGAATGGCGGTTGGTGCTCGACCCGGACGGCCGCCCGGAGCACTGGGCGCGCGGCACCGAACGCCACCCGGCCCCGGTGTTCGCCCCGGCCCGGGACTCGCTGCGCTCCGCCCTGGACGCCGCGCTGCTGGCCCCGTCCGGCCACGCCGTCGCGGTGGACGCCACCGGCCGGGCGGTCGGCACCGCGAGCCGCACCGCCGTGGTCGAGGCGCTGGCCGCCGACCCCACCCCGAGCACCGCCACCGCCACCGCCACCGACCCGATACCCGGGCAGGTGCCGCATGCTGGACGGTGAGCCGCTGGTCCGCTGGCGCTGGCTCGGCGACCACCTCGGCTACCTGGGCGACCTGACGGCCGACCACGCGGTGATCGCGCTGGTCCCGGTGCTGCTGGCCCTGCTGCTGGCGGTGCCGCTCGGCCTGGCCTGCGCACGCTTCCCCCGCCTCTACCAGCCGCTCGCGGCGGTGTTCAACGTGGTGTACGCGCTGCCGTCGCTGGCGGTGTTCGTGGTGCTGATCCCGTACACCGGGCTGGCCACCCGGGAGACCGTGATGGTGCCGCTGACCTGCTACGCGCTGGCGGTGCTGCTGCCGACCACGGTGGACGGGCTGCGGGCGGTGCCGGAGCCGGTGCGGCAGGCGGCCACCGCGCTGGGCTACGGGCCGTGGCGACGGCTGGCGGCGGTCGAACTCCCGGCGTCCGTCCCGTACCTGATCGGCGGGCTGCGGGTCGCCGCGGTGTCCTCGATCTCGCTGGCGGCGGTGGGGGCGCTGGTCGGCCGGGGCGGCCTGGGCTACCTGTTCGTGGACGGCTTCCAGCGGACCTTCCCGACCCCGATCCTGGCCGGGATCGTCCTGGTGGCGCTGCTGGCGCTGGCCACCGACCTGCTGCTGGTGGCGGCCCGCCGGGTGCTGGCGCCGTGGGCCCGGGGGGTGGCGCGGTGAACTGGCTGGGCTGGCTGCACGACTTCTTCGCCGATCCGGCGCACCGCTCGGGCCCGGACTCGGTCGTCCACCGGGTGCTGGAGCACCTGGCGTTCTCCGCCGAGGCGCTGGGCCTGGCCGCGCTGGTGGCGCTGCCGCTGGGGCTGCTGATCGGCTACTCGGGACGCGGCCTGTTCGTGGTGACGGCGCTGGCGGGTGTCGCCCGCGCGCTGCCCACGCTGGGCCTGGTGACGCTGGCGGTGCTGCTGGCGGGCGTCGGCGACGCGGCGGTGCTGCTGCCGCTGACCGCGCTGGCCGCGCCGCCGATGCTGGTGGCCGCCGCCGAGGGGGTGCGCGGCACCGACCCGGACGTCCGGGACGCGGCCCGCGGCATCGGCCTGACCCACCCGCAGACGCTGCTGCGGGTGTGCGTGCCGGCCGCCGCGCCGACCCTGCTGGCGGGGGTGCGGACGGCCTCGGTGCAGGTGATCGCGACCGCCACGGTGGCCGCGTACGTCGGCCTCGGCGGCCTGGGCCGGTACGTGATCGACGGGCTGGCCACCCGGAACTACCCGACCACGGTCGGCGGCGCCCTGCTGGTGGTGCTGCTGGCGGTGGCGGTCCAGCTGCTGTTCGCCCTGCTGATCCGGCTCGCCGCGCCGCCCGGCGCGCGACCCGGCCCCCGTGCCCGGAGCCGCCGCACCGGCGGCGCCCCGACCGACCCCGCACCCGTGAAGACCGATCCCGCTGGCCCTCCCGCACTCGTGAAGGAAACCCCATGACGCCCCGTCCGGTCCGTATCGCCCTCGCCGTCGCCCTGCTGGCGGGTGCGGCGGCCTGCTCCTCCTCCGGCGGCAGCGACCCGCTGGCCGCGAAGTCGCCCGCCCCGGCGCCGTCCGCCTCCTCCTCCGGGGCGGGTGCCGCGTCCGGAAAGACCGTGGTGGTCGGCTCGGCGAACTTCCCGGAGAACGTGCTGCTGGCCTCGATCTACTCGCAGGCCCTGCAGGCCAAGGGCGTGAAGGTGGAGGAGAAGTTCAACATCGGCAGCCGCGAGGTGCTGTACGGGCAGCTGCAGTCCGGCGCGCTGACGGTGCTGCCGGAGTACAACGGCGCGCTGCTGGGCTACCTGGACGCCAAGTCCACGGCCACCGGCAAGGACGCGGTGAACGCCGAGCTGAAGGCGAAGCTGCCGGCCGGGCTGGCGGTGCTGGACTCGGCGGCGGCGGAGGACAAGGACTCGCTGACGGTCACCCAGGAGACCGCCGACAAGCTGGGCGTGAAGTCGATAGCCGACCTGGCGGGCAAGGCGCAGGACCTGGTGGTGGGCGGTCCGCCGGAGTTCAAGTCCCGGCGCGAGCAGCAGTTCAAGGACGTCTACGGGCTGACCTTCAAGGAGTGGAAGCCGACCGGTGACACCACCGCGAACGCGCTGAAGGACGGCGGGATCCAGGTCGGCAACGTGTTCACCACCGACCCGAAGATCGTCCAGTTGAAGCTGGTGTCGCTGGAGGACCCGAAGAACGTCTTCAGCGCGCAGAACGTCACCCCGCTGGTGAACACCGCCGGTCTGGACGCCACCGGGACGGCCGCGCTGAACGCGGTCTCGGCGAAGCTCGACACGGCCGGGCTGACCGCGTTGATGAAGCGCGTGGCGGTGGACAAGGAGGACCCGTCGGCGGTCGCCAAGAGCTGGCTGAAGAGCGCGAACCTGGGCTGATCCCCGCCGCCGCGCACCGTCCACCGGCCCCGTCCCGAGCACTCGGGGCGGGGCCGACGGCACGTCAGGGGCCTTATTCCCAAGGGTTGGCAAAGCTCTCGGGGGGCCTTGCCGGGGAACTGTAAAGAGTCTTGACAGACGCAGTGGTCCAGACCAACCATGAGTCCGCTGTACTTCCCGACCGGAACGCATCGTGGGGGTGTGACCACCGGCCGGGGCGAGGTATTGCCCCGCACCACCCCGGCACTCCCTGTACCAGGCCGACCCCTGCCCCGTGCCCGAACACCGGCACGCGGGCCACCCTTCCATGCCTGATGGAGACTCGATGCGCCTTCACCGACCACTCCAAGCGCTGCTCGCCACGGGCGCGATGGCGGCCGCCTCGCTGGGGCTGATCTCCGCCCCCGCGCAGGCCGCCACCCCGCTGCCGCAGCACGTCTTCGCCCCGTACTTCGAGGCGTGGACCGGCGAGAGCCCGGCCACCCTGGCCGCCCAGTCCGGTGCCAAGCACCTCACCATGGCGTTCCTGCAGGCCGCCACCAAGGGCTCCTGCACCGCGCTGTGGAACGGCGACACCTCGATGCCGGTGTCGAACTCGGTCTTCGGCGCCGACATCGCGACCATCCGCGCCAACGGCGGCGACGTGATCCCGTCCTTCGGCGGCTACACCGCCGACAACACGGGCACCGAGATCGCCGACTCCTGCACGGACGTCAACCAGATCGCCGCGCAGTTCGAGAACGTCATCACCACCTACGACGTCTCCCGGATCGACCTGGACATCGAGGACAACTCGCTGACCAACACGGCCGGCATCGACCGCCGCAACAAGGCGATCAAGATCGTCGAGGACTGGGCGGCGGCCAACGGCCGCAGCATCCAGTTCAGCTACACCCTGCCGACCACCACCAGCGGCCTGGCCTCCAGCGGCCTGGCGGTGCTGAAGAACGCGGTCACCAACAACGCGCGGGTCGACGTCGTCAACATGATGACGTTCGACTACTACGACAACCAGTCGCACGACATGGCCGCGGACACCCAGACCTCCGCGCAGGGCCTGTACAACCAGCTGGCGAAGCTGTACCCGACGAAGACCGCCGCCCAGCTGTGGAACATGATCGGCATCACCGAGATGGTCGGCATCGACGACTTCGGCGCCGCCGAGACCTTCACCGTCGCGAACGCCACCACGGTCTACAACTGGGCCGTCTCCAAGGGCATCAACACCCTGTCCTTCTGGGCGCTGCAGCGTGACAACGGCGGCTGCCCGGGCCAGGGCGGCCACGACGAGTGCTCCGGCATCGCGCAGGGCACCTGGGACTTCAGCCACATCTTCTCGAAGTTCACCAGCTCCTCGGTGCCGGCGAACGACTTCTCGGTGTCGCTGAGCCCGGCCTCCGGCTCGGTCGCGGCCGGCGCCGCCACCTCCGCGACGGTCAACACCGCGGTGACCTCGGGCTCGGCCCAGAGCGTCAACCTGTCGGTGACCGGCGCCCCGGCGGGCGTCACCGCCTCGCTGAGCTCCTCCACCGTCACCGCGGGCGGCTCCGCCACCCTGAACGTGTCCACCACCTCGGGCGTCGCCAACGGCAGCTACCCGCTGACCGTGACCGGCACCGGCGCGAGCGGCACCCACTCGGCGACCTACACCCTGACCGTCACCGGCGGCACCACCGCCTCCGACTTCTCGGTCGCCCTCTCCCCCGCCTCGGGCTCGGTCCAGGCCGGTTCCGCCGCCTCCAGCACCGTGAACACCGCGGTCACCTCCGGCACCGCCGCGACCGTCAGCCTGACCGTCTCCGGCGCCCCGGCGGGCGTCACCGCCTCGCTGAGCGCCTCCAGCGTCACCGCGGGCGGCTCCGCCACCCTGAACGTGTCCACCACCGCCTCGGCGGCCCCGGGCACCTACACCCTGACCGTCACCGGCACCGGCGCGGGCAAGACCCACACCGCCACCTACGCGCTGACCGTCAACGGCACCACCCCGACCGGCGGCCTCACCAACGGCGACCTGGAGAGCGGCAGCCTCGCCCCGTGGACCTGCCAGAGCGGCGGCGCGGTCGTCTCCACCCCGGTGCACGGCGGCTCCAAGGCCCTGCAGGCCACCCCGACCGCCGGCACCACCGGTGAGTGCGACCAGGTCGTCACCCTGGCCCCGAACCACGCGTACACCCTGACCGCCTGGGTCCAGGGCCCGTACTCGTACGTCGGGGTCAGCGGCGGCGCCACCGCCTCCTCCTGGGCGAACGGCTCCTCCTGGAGCAAGGTGACCGTCCCGTTCACCACCGGCGCCAGCGGCACCGTCACGGTCTACCTGCACGGCTGGTACGGCCAGGGCGCGGTCTACGGCGACGACTTCTCCATCGCCTGACCGACCGCGTGACGGGTCGTCGACCCGAGCAACTCCCGTTCCGGGCCCGGACGGTGGCACGCCGCCACCGTCCGGGCCCGGCCCGTCCGAACCGGTGTTCTAGGATCATCGTCCATGACCAACGGGTGGGGAACGAACCAGGGCGAGCCGTCGGCGCCCGGGCAGTCTGGTCTGCCGGGACGGGCGCCGGGGCAGACGCCGGGACAGGCGCAGGCGCCGGGGCAGGACCGGACGCCGGGGCAGGCGCCGGGGCAAGCTCAGGCACAGGCGCAGGTGCAGTTCGACGAACCGGACTGGGCCGCGCTCGCCGACCAGCACCAGCGCGAACTCTCCCGGCGCAAACGGATGAAGGCCGCGGGCGGCGTCCTGGCCGCCGTCGTCGCGGTCGGCGGGATCACCGCCGTCGCGGCCACCGCCTCCTCCGCCGGCAAGCCCAAGGCCGATCCGACCGTCCTGGTCGAGGCCACCTCCGCCCCGCCGCAGCAGCCCGACAACGGCGGCGACCCGTCCCCGACCGGGTCGCCGAGCGGCTCGCCGTCCGACTCCGCCCCGCCCTCGCCCTCGTCCTCGGCCTCCGGGTCGGCGTCGGCGTCCGCCTCGGCCCCGCCCTCCCGCAGCGCGAGCAGGGGCCCGAGCAAGTCGCCCACCGCGAGCGCCTCCCCCACCGCCCCGGCGGCCCCGCCCGACCCGCTGACGGTGATCTCCTCGGCGGCCACCGACACCGCCCCGCTCACCCCGGCCGGGGTGCTGCCCGCCGCGACGATGCAGGTCGGCGGCAAGACCTGGACCAGGCTGACCGACGCCCAGACCGATACCTGCTACAAGGCCACCACCGGCGGCCTGGGCGACGTGCTCGCCGCCCAGGGCTGCCGGTCGATGATCCGGGTGACCTACACCTCGGGCGACAGCGCCGTCACCATCGGCATCGCGGTGCTGGACACCAAGGCCCAGGCGGACGCGGTGATGGCCGGCTTCAAGGGCCAGGTGCAGGGCCTGGTGCCCAGCGGGCACACCTCGTACTGCACCAGCACCGGCTGCGCCAACACCCACGCCTCGGTGGGCCGGTACGTCTACCTGACCGTCTCCGGCACCCAGAAGCCGGGCGGCACCACCGCCGACGCGACCGCCACCGCGGCCGGCCCGGGCTTCGCGGCCACCGCCCGGGCCCAGCTGCTGGCCCGCGGCAGCAAGCACTGACCGCCGGACGCCGGGCCCCCGGCCCCGCTCAGCGCTCCCGGCACAGCGGCAGGTAGCTGCCCAGCGCCAGCAGCGCGCAGCCCAGCACGACCGCGCCGAGCGCCGTCGCGGACGGACGCCCGCCCAGGCTGCTGAGCGGGGCGACCACCGCGCCGCACAGGTAGGTGCCGGTGCCCAGCAGCGCGGACGCGGACCCGGCGGCGTGCGGGGCCATGGTCAGCGCCCGGCCGTTGGCGTTGGGCAGGATGACGCCCATCGCGCCCATCAGCAGCGTCAGCGCGGGCCACACCCCGGCCAGGCCGGGGTCCCACACGGTGGTGCACAGCACCACGGCGGCCCCGGCCAGCGCGGCGGCGCCCAGGCCGCAGAGCAGCAGCGTCCGCTCGGAGTGGCGCTGCACCAGGAAGCGGCCGTTGAGCTGGGTGACGGCGAGCAGCGCGATCGAGTTGACCGCGAACACCAGGCTGTAGGTCTGCGGGGTGATCCGGTAGACCTCCTGCAGCACCACCGAGGAGCCGCCGACGTACGCGAACAGCGCGCCGAAGGCGAAGGTGCCGGTCAGCAGGTAGCCGAGGAAGGCCCGGTCGCGCAGCAGCCCGCCGATCGCCCGGACGGTGGTGCCGAGGCCGCCGCCGTGCCGCCGTCCGGGCGGCAGCGTCTCGCGGACGCCGAACGCGCAGGCCGCGGTGAGCGCCGCGCCGAGCAGGGCCAGCGCGACGAAGGTGCCGCGCCAGTCGGTGACGTGCAGCAGTTGGGCGCCGGCCAGCGGGGCGACGATCGGGGCGAGGCCGGAGATCAGGCCCATGGTGGCCAGGAAGCGGATCATCGCGACGCCCTCCAGCCGGTCCCGGACCACCGCCCGGGCGATCACCAGCGCGGCCGAGCCCGCGGCGCCCTGCGCCACCCGCCCGGCGACCAGCACCGGCATCGAGTCGGCGAACGCGCACAGCAGGCTGGCCGCGGTGTACGCGGCGAGGCCGGCCAGCATCGGGCGGCGGCGGCCGAGGCGGTCGCTGAGCGGGCCGAACAGCAGCTGGCCGATCACCATGCCGAGCAGCGAGCCGGTCAGGGTGAGCTGGGCGGCGGGTGCGGTGGAGTGCAGGTCGGCGGTCAGGTCGGGCAGTGCGGGCAGGTACAGGTCGGTGGTGAACGGTCCGAGCGCGACGAGGCAGCCCAGGGTGATCACGGTGGCGGCGGCGAAGGGGGCGCCCTGCGGGGTGTCCGCGGCCACCCCCGGCGGCCGGAGGGGGGCGGTCTGGTCGCCGTCGGGTCCGACGGTCGGGCCTGGCATGGGGCTCCTCACGGGTGGCGGGGTACGCGCACCGTCCTATCCCATCCGCCCGCCCGCGGGAAAGCCGGACGCTCAGTTCACCGGGCCGGCGCCGCGGTCGGCGGCGACCACGGCGGCGTCCTGCCAGCCGTAGAGCTGGTCGCCGACCAGCGCGACGTCGTACAGGCCGCAGTGCGCGGTGGCCCGCTGCGGGGTGTCGGCCGGGAACCAGGGCGCCCGCAGGCGGACGCTGCCGAGCGGGCCGCCGGCGGTGCAGGCGGCGGGCAGCGCGCGCTCCGGCAGGGTGGCGCGGATCAGCCGGTCGCCCTGCCGGTCGGAGCCCAGCAGGGCCACCCCGGTGGCGGAGTCGGGCAGCCAGCCGGGTGCCTGCCCGCCGCGGTCGGCCTTGGCGGCGGCCCCGCTGGGGTAGCGGGCGGTGTGGTCCATCCGGTCCTGCATCCGCTGCACCGCCGCGGGTGCCACCATCACCAGCAGCATCGCCGCGGCCGCTGCGCCCAGCACCACCACCGCCGCCCGTCCGCCCTTCATCGCCCTCGCCCCTCTCCCGCGTGTCCCGTCCCTTCCATCGTGGCCGCCCCCGCCGCCGGGATCCATGCGCACCAGGTACCGACCGCCGTCCGCCGGAAGTCGGACCCGGCCCCCGGACCCCCCGACTTCCGGCGGACCCGTCCCCCACCCCGGGGCGGACCCGGCTCCCGCCCCGGGGGGACCGGGCTCCCGGGGCGGGGCGGGCTCAGCGGTACTCGCGCACCACCTGGATCTCGCCCACCAGGTGCCGGTTGAACTCCGCCAACTCCTCTGCGGGAACCCATAGTTCGAGGATGGTCTCGCCGCCGGCCCGGCGCACCGGGTAGCGCCGCAGGAACTCCGTCCCCACCTCGAAGCGGGTGACGTACCCGACCCCGGAGGCGGGCACGTTCCAGTCCCGGGCGATCCGGATCGCGTAGTCCTCGTTGAGCACCGGGTAGAAGATCGGCTGCTCGGGCAGCCGGGGCGGCCAGGCCCGCCAGCCGGACGCCTCGACCAGCGCCAGCTCCTCGGGCCCGGTGGGGCGCCACAGGGTGGTCGTTGCGGTCCGCTGCATCGTCATGCCGCCCATCCTGGCCGCCCGTTCACCGCCGCGACCAGCGATTTTCCGTCAGCGGTAGGCGGGCTGGCCGGTGATCGCCTCGCCGAGGACCAGGGTGTGGATCTCGGCGGTGCCCTCGTAGGTGAGCACCGACTCCAGGTTGTTGGCGTGCCGCAGCGCCGGGTAGGCGGTGGTGATGCCGTTGGCGCCGAGGACCGTGCGGGCGGTGCGGGCGATCTCCAGCGCGGCGCGGACGTTGTTGAGCTTGCCGAAGGAGATGTGCGCGGCCTGCGCGCGGCCCTCGTCCTTGAGCCGGCCGATCCGCACCGCGATCAGGTAGGCCTTCTCCAACTCCATCGCCATCTCGACGAGTTTGGCCTGGGTGAGCTGGAAGGCGCCGATCGGCCGACCGAACTGGACCCGGTCGCGGGCGTACTCGACGGCGGCCCGGTAGCAGTCCCGGGCGGCGCCGACGGTGCCCCACAGGATGCCGTAGCGGGCCTCGCCGAGCGAGGACAGCGGGGCGCGCAGGCCGCGGGCCTGCGGCAGCACCGCGTCGGCGGGCAACCGGACGCCGTCGAAGGCGAGTTCACTGGTCACCGAGGCGCGCAGGGAGAGCTTGCCGGGGACGTCCCGGGCGGTGAACCCGGGGGTGCCGCGCGGGACGAGGAAGCCGCGCACGCCGTCCTCGGTGGCCGCCCAGACCACCGCGACGTCGGCGACCGAGCCGTTGGTGATCCACGCCTTGGCGCCGTCCAGCACCCAGTCGGTGCCGTCCCGCCGGGCCCGGGTGCGCATCGAGGCCGGGTCGGAGCCCGCCTCCGGCTCGGTCAGGCCGAAGCAGCCGACGGCCCGCCCGGCGGCCAACTCCGGGAGCCAGCGCAGCTTCTGCTCCTCCGAGCCGAACGCGTGGATCGAGCGCATCGCCAGCGAGCCCTGCACCGAGACGAAGCTGCGCAGCCCCGAGTCGGCGGCCTCCAGCTCCATGCACGCCACCCCGTACTCGGTGGCGGTGGAGCCGGTGCAGCCGTAGCCCTCCAGGTGCATCCCGAGGACGCCCAACCTGCCGAGTTCCGGGGCGAGTTCGCGCACCGGGAAGGTGCCCCGCTCGTACCAGTCGGCGAGCTGCGGCCGGACATGCCGGTCGGTGAAGGCGCGGACGCTGTCGCGGACCAGCCGCTCGTCCTCGGTGAGCAGTTCGTCGACGCCGAGCAGGTCGAGCGGGTCGGGGGCGGTCGCCATGGGTGGGCTCCTCGGAGGGTGCGGGCGGGTGTGCGGCGGGTGTGCCACCGCTGTCCCTACCCGTCGGTACGCCGCCCGGTCAAGGGCGCCACGGGGGCGCCCCGGCCGCCACGCCCGCCCGCGACACACGGCGGCGGCGCACCGGGAATGCCCGGCGCCCGTGGAAGGCTGACCGGTCCAGGAGGTGTACCGACCATGGCGGACGGACAGCAAGACCAGCACGGACAGCAGGACCGGCACGGACAGCAGGACCGGCAGTGGCGGACCGAGCACGACTCGATGGGCGAGGTGCGCGTCCCGGCGGCGGCCAAGTGGCGGGCGCAGACCCAGCGCGCGGTGGAGAACTTCCCGGTGTCCGGGCAGCGCCTGGAACGCGCCCACATCGCGGCGCTGGCCCGGATCAAGGCGGCGGCGGCCACCGTCAACGCCGAGTTGGGCGTACTGGACGGGGAGACCGCGGCGGCGATCCGCGCGGCCGCCGAGGAGGTGGCCGAGGGCCGCTGGGACGACCAGTTCCCGGTCGACGTGTTCCAGACCGGCTCCGGCACCTCGTCCAACATGAACGCCAACGAGGTGATCGCCACCCTGGCCGCCGAGCGGCTGGGCCGCCCGGTCCACCCCAACGACCAGGTCAACGCCTCGCAGTCGTCCAACGACGTCTTCCCGTCCTCGATCCACGTCGCGGCCACCGGCGCCGTCCTGCACGAGCTGGTCCCGGCCCTGGAGCACCTGGCGCAGGCCCTGGCGGCCAAGTCCGCCGAGTTCGCGGCGGTCGTCAAGTCCGGCCGCACCCACCTGATGGACGCCACCCCGGTCACCCTGGGCCAGGAGTTCGGCGGCTACGCGGCCCAGGTCGGGTACGGCGTCGAGCGGCTGCGGGCGACGCTCCCCCGGGTCGCCGAACTCCCGCTCGGCGGAACGGCCGTGGGCACCGGCATCAACACCCCGCCCGGCTTCTCCGCCGCCGTCATCGCCGAGGTCGCCCGCGCCACCGGCCTCCCGCTCACCGAGGCCCGCAACCACTTCGAGGCCCAGGGCGCCCGCGACGGCCTGGTCGAGCTCAGCGGCCAGCTCCGCACGATCGCCGTCGGCTTCACCAAGATCGCCAACGACCTGCGCTGGATGGGCTCCGGCCCGCGGACCGGCCTCGCCGAGATCAACCTCCCCGACCTCCAGCCCGGCTCCTCGATCATGCCCGGCAAGGTCAACCCCGTCCTGCCCGAGGTGGTCCTGATGGTCGCCGCCCAGGTGATCGGCAACGACACCACCGTCACGGTGGCCGGCGCGAGCGGCAACTTCGAACTCAACGTGATGCTCCCGGTCATCGCCCGCAACGTCCTGGAGTCGATCCGCCTGCTCACCACCTCAGCCCGCCTGCTCGCCGACCGCGCCGTCTCCGGCACCACCGCCAACGCGGAGCGCGCCCGCGAGTACGCCGAGTCCTCCCCCTCCGTGGTGACCCCCCTCAACCGCTACCTCGGCTACGAAGAAGCGGCGAAGGTCGCCAAGCAGTCCCTCGCCGAACGCAAGACCGTCCGCCAGGTGGTCCTCGACCGCGGCTACGTCGACCGCGGCCTGCTCACCGAGGCCCAACTCGACGAGGCCCTGGACGTCCTGCGGATGACCCGCCCGGAATAGGGAGAGCACCGCCAGGGGCTCGGGGCACGGCGAGCCCCTGGCTGCTGACGGTGCACTGCCGGAGCACGCATCGGCTTCCGGTTCCGTCACTGCACGCAGCAGCACGGACCTTCGACGGGCTCCAGCTGTCAGCAGCACGGACTCGCCGTTCCCCGAGCCCCTGGTTCCTCCTACCTGCTGTGGCGCGCCGTCATGCCCGCGAAGACCATGCCGACCGCGGCCAGCGCGAGGCAGGTCATGACTCCGCCGGTGATGACGTTGGTCAGGATGGTCCGGCGGACGTGCGCGCCGCCGTTGACCGCCCAGGGGGCGATGATCGTCCAGGCGCCGATCGCGACGCACGCCCAGGCGCGGGCGTGGGTGCGGCCGAAGGCGGAACCGTAGCCGGCCATCAGGACGGCGTAGGCGATGCCGAGCACCAGGTTGCTGATGGTCAGGCCGGTGAAGCCGGAGAAGCCGACCACCCAGGGGGAGATCGCCAGGAAGAGGCCGGCGCAGATGGCGAGGGCCTCGGTGCCCTGTCCGGCCGTGGTGGATGTGACGCGCTCCGCGTGCTCACGCAGGGCCAGGATGTCCGGATGGTGTTCCATGCCCGACGACATGTGGGTCGACACCGGAACCACCTCCTCGTAGTCGGGACGTACGGGTCCAATTGGTCGCTACCCGTCCCGGGCGGTATGTAACGCTACCCACGGGTTTGTCCTTATTTTTTCCTTACCGGGGCGCGTACCGTGGAGGGTGGAGAGGCTCTCGACATGGACGTCACCGCCGCGCACTTCACCGACCGGACGGACGCGGGGCGCCGCCTCGCCGAGACCCTGCTGGCCGCGGCTCCGGAGCTGCGCGGCGCGGTCGTGGTCGCCCTGCCGCGCGGCGGCGTCCCGGTCGCGGCCCCGGTGGCCGCCGCGCTGGGCGCGGAGCTGGACGTGTGCGTGGTGCGCAAGGTGGGCGTCCCGGGGCAGCCGGAGGTCGCGATGGGCGCGGTCGGCGAGGACGGCGCGCGGGTGGTCAACCAGCAGGTGGTGGACGCGGCGGGGGTGACGCCGGAGGCGTTCGCCGCGGTGGAGGCGCGCGAGCGGGCCGAGCTGGCCCGGCGGGCGGCGGCCTACCGCCGGGAGCGGCCGCCGGTGCCGCTGGCGGGGCGGACGGTGCTGGTGGTGGACGACGGGGTGGCGACCGGGTCGTCCGCGCTGGCGGCCTGCCGGATCGTCCGGGCGCGCGGGGCCGCGCGGGTGGTGCTGGCGGTGCCGGTGGCTCCGCCCGACTGGGCGGGGCGGCTGGGCGACGCGGCGGACGCGTACCTGGCGGTGCGGACGCCGGAGGGCTTCCGCGCGGTCGGCGAGTCCTACCGGGACTTCCGGCAGACCACGGACGCCGAGGTGCTGGCCGCGCTGGAGCTCCCCCGGGAGCCGGAGGTCGAGCCGGGAACCACCGGGTACGAGCTGCCGCTGGCCGCCGGTCCGGCCGAACTCGCGGTGCCGGCGGACCCGTTGGGCGTGGTGCTGTTCGCGCACGGCAGCGGTTCGGGGCGGGGCAGTCCGCGCAACCGGGCGGTGGCGGAGCGGTTGCGGCGGGCCGGACTGGCGACGGTGCTGTTCGACCTGCTGACGCCCGGGGAGGCGGAGGAGCCGTGGAAGGTGTTCGACCCGGGGCTGCTGGGCGGCCGGCTGGCCGGGGCGACGGCGGCGGTGCGGCGGCACCACGCGCTGGCGGGCCTGCCGTACGGCTGGTTCGGGGCGAGCACCGGCGCGGCGGCGGCGCTGTGGGCGGCGGCCGAGCCGGGGGCCGCCCCGGCGGCGGTCGTGGCGCGCGGGGGGCGTCCGGACCTGGCGCGGGCGCGCCTGCCGCTGGTCACCACCCCGGTGCTGCTGATCGTGGGCGGCGCGGACGCCGAGGTGGTGGAGTTGAACCGGCGGGCCCGGGCCGAGCTGCGCGGCGAGAGCGCGCTGCAGGTCGTCCCGGGTGCCGGGCACCTGTTCGAGGAGCCGGGGGCGCTGGCGGCGGTGGCCGACCTGGCCGCGCACTGGTTCGTCCGCTGGTTCCCCGCCCGCGAAGGGGGCGGGACCCCGGAACGTTGAGCAATCCGTACAGTCGAAGCACCCCGGTACTGCTCATCTTGTACACATTGAGCAGCCGGATCCGGACCTGTTGCCCACCTCCCCGAGCAGGAGCAAGCTCTGCGCAACCGACCTCGACGTGGAGGAATGCCCCATGACCGCCGACGCCGCTGTTGAACTGACCCCCGAGGAGCTGCAGGCCGGTCTGACGGCCGAGCAGCTGCGCACCCTGGTGGGCCTGGTGGAGTACGACGCCTCGACCGACCCGTTCCCGGTGACCGCTCAGGACGCGGTCGTCTTCGTGGTCGGCAACGCGACCCAGACGGCCCAGTTCTACCAGTCCGTGTTCGGCATGGAGCTGGTCGCGTACTCGGGCCCGGAGACCGGCCGCCGGGACCGCAAGGCGTTCGTGCTGCGCTCGGGCTCCTGCCGCTTCGTGATCAAGGGCGGCGTGTCGCCGGACAGCCCGCTGCTGGACCACCACCGCCGGCACGGCGACGGCGTGGTCGACCTGGCGATGGAGGTACCGGACGTGGACAAGTGCATCGCGCACGCCCGCGCCCAGGGCGCCACGATCCTGGAGGAGCCGAACGACGTCACGGACGAGCACGGCACCGTGCGCCGCGCGGCCATCGCCGCGTACGGCGAGACCCGGCACACCCTGGTCGACCGCTCCCGCTACACCGGCCCGTACCTGCCGGGCTACGTCGCCCGCGAGTCGACGGTGGTCCGCCCGGAGGGCGCGCCGAAGCGGCTGTTCCAGGCGCTGGACCACGCGGTGGGCAACGTCGAGCTCGGCCGGATGGACGAGTGGGTGTCGTTCTACAACCGGGTGATGGGCTTCGTGAACATGGCGGAGTTCGTCGGCGACGACATCGCCACCGACTATTCGGCGCTGATGTCGAAGGTGGTGGCGAGCGGCAACCACCGGGTGAAGTTCCCGCTGAACGAGCCGGCCGTGGCGAAGAAGAAGTCGCAGATCGACGAGTACCTGGAGTTCTACACCGGCCCGGGCTGCCAGCACATGGCGCTGGCCACCAACGACATCCTGACCACGGTGGACGTGCTGCGCTCGCGCGGCGTGGAGTTCCTGTCCACCCCGGACTCGTACTACGAGGACCCGGAGCTGCGCGAGCGGATCGGCCACGTCCGGGTGCCGATCGAGGAGCTGCAGTCGCGCGGCATCCTGGTGGACCGCGACGAGGACGGCTACCTGCTGCAGATCTTCACCAAGCCGATCGGCGACCGGCCGACCGTCTTCTACGAGTTCATCGAGCGGCACGGTTCGCTGGGCTTCGGCAAGGGCAACTTCAAGGCCCTGTTCGAGGCGATCGAGCGCGAGCAGGACCGGCGCGGCAACCTCTGACGGCGAGGCACGGACGACAGGGAGAACCAGGGCGATGGCGTACTACCGGCAGCTGGGCTCGGTGCCGCCCAAGCGGCACACCCAGCACCGCACCCCCGAGGGCGGCCTGTACTACGAGGAGTTGATGGGCGAGGAGGGCTTCTCCTCGGACTCCTCGCTGCTGTACCACCGGCACATCCCGTCGGCGGTGACGGCCGCCTCGGTCTGGGAGCTGCCGAGCCAGGCGACCACCGCCAACCTCCCGCTGCTCCCCCGCCACCTGAAGCTGCACGAGCTGTTCCCGGGCGAGGAGTGGAAGTCGGCGGACCCGGTCACCGGCCGCCGGCTCGTCCTCGGCAACGCGGACGTCCGGATCTCCTACGTCGCGGCGGGCGCGCCCAGCGAGCTGTACCGCAACGGGCTGGGCGACGAGTGCGTGTACGTGGAGTCCGGAACGGCCGTGCTGGAGACGGTGTTCGGGACGCTGGACGTCGGGCAGGGCGACTACGTGCTGATCCCCCGGGCCACCACCCACCGCTGGGTGCCGACCGGGGACGGGCCGCTGCGCGCGTACTGCATCGAGGCGAACAGCCACATCACCCCGGCCCGCCGCTACCTGTCGAAGTTCGGCCAGCTCCTTGAGCACGCGCCGTTCTGCGAGCGGGACCTGCGCGGCCCCGCGGGCCCGCTGCTGGTCGAGGGCGGCGAGGTGGACGTGCTGGTCAAGCACCGCGGCCCGGGCGGCGTGGCCGGGACGCGGTACACCGTGCCCCACCACCCGTTCGACGTGGTGGGGTGGGACGGCTGCCTGTACCCGTACGCGTTCAACATCGCGGACTACGAGCCGATCACCGGGCGGGTGCACCAGCCGCCGCCGGCCCACCAGGTGTTCGAGGGCAACAACTTCGTGATCTGCAACTTCGTGCCGCGCAAGGTGGACTACCACCCGCTGTCGATCCCCGTCCCGTACTACCACGCGAACGTGGACAGCGACGAGGTGATGTTCTACTGCGGCGGCAACTACGAGGCCCGCAAGGGCTCCGGCATCGGACAGGGGTCGATCTCGCTGCACCCGGGCGGCCACACCCACGGCCCGCAACCGGGCGCCTACGAGCGCTCGATCGGCGTGGAGTTCTTCGACGAGCTGGCGGTGATGGTGGACACCTTCCGCCCGCTGGAGCTCGGCGAGGCCGCCACCGCCAGCGAGGACCCGAACTACGCGTGGACCTGGGCGAGGCGATGAACGTACCCGAGCTGTACCGGGGGCTGTTCGACGACGCGGCGGTCTTCCCGCCGGGCGACCTGCCGCTGGCCGAGGCCGTCCCCGCGCACCGGGCGCACCGCGCCGCCTGGTCCGCGGCGGCGGTCGGCCCGCTGCTCGCCCCCGTCGACAAGCTGGCCGAACTACGGTCGCTGGAACCGGAGTTCGCCATCGGACTGGTGGTCGGCCCGGGCCGGCTGGCCGAGGCGCTGAAGGCGGCGGACGGCCTGCGGGTCGCCACCGTCGAGTACGCGGCGGGCGAGGACGTCCGGGCGGCGGTGGCGGAGCTGGACGCGCTGCTGCCGGCGGGCGTCGGGGCGGCCGTCGAGCTGCCCCGCTCGGAGCGGCTGGAGGACGGCCTGGACGCCCTGGCCGGCAGCCGCTACCGCGCCAAGTACCGTACCGGCGGCCTGGGTTACGCCGCCTTCCCGTCGGTGACCGAGTTGGCCGCCTTCCTGCTGGGCTGCGCCGAGCGGTCCCTGCCGTACAAGTGCACGGCGGGGCTGCACAACGCGGTGCGGCACACCGACCTGGGCACCGGCTACGAGCACCACGGCTTCCTCAACCTGCTGCTGGCGGCCGGGAGTTCCGACCGTGCGCAGGCCGTCGAACTGCTCGCCGAGCGGGACGGCGCCCGGCTGGCCACCGCCGTCGAGTCCCTGACGGAGCGTCAAGTGACCGAAATCCGGGCCTCGTTCACCTCGTTCGGCACCTGTAGCATCACCGAGCCGCTGGAAGACCTCGCCCGACTCGGCCTCCTGGAGACCCCGTGAGCACCACCACCTGGCTCGACCTGCCCGCCGACTCCCCGTTCGGCGTCCACAACCTCCCCTATGGCGTGTTCACCGCCGCCGACCGGCCCGGCCGGCGGCGGATCGGCGTCCGGGTCGGGGACGCGGTGCTGGACGCCGGGGCGGCCGCCCGGGCGATCGGCGCGCCGTCCGCGCTGCTGGACGCGGACAGCCTCAACCCGCTGATGGCGTCCGGCCGTTCGACCTGGCAGGCGGTGCGCACCGCGCTCACCTCCTGGCTGACCGACCCGGCGCACCGGGCGGCGGTCGAGCCCTGCCTGCTGCCGCTGGCGGACGTCCGGCTGCACCTGCCGTTCGAGGTCGCCGACTACGTCGACTTCTACGCCTCCGAGCACCACGCCACCAACCTGGGGAAGATCTTCCGCCCGGGCCAGGAGCCGCTGACCCCGAACTGGAAGCACCTGCCGATCGGCTACCACGGCCGCTCCGGCACCGTCGTGGTCTCCGGCACCCCGGTGGTGCGCCCGCACGGCCAGCGCAAGGCCCCCGCCGACGCCGCGCCGGACTTCGGCCCGTCCCGCCGCCTGGACATCGAGGCCGAGGTCGCCTTCGTGGTCGGCACGCCCAGCTCGATGGGCCACCCGGTCGGGCTGGACGGCTTCGAGGAGCACGTCTTCGGCGTCTGCCTGCTCAACGACTGGTCCGCGCGCGACATCCAGGCGTGGGAGTACGTGCCGCTCGGCCCGTTCCTCGGCAAGTCCTTCGCCACCTCGCTCTCCCCCTGGGTGGTGCCGCTGGACGCCCTGCGGCACGCCCGGGTCGCCCCGCCGGAGCGCGACGTGGAGCCGCTGCCCTACCTGGACGACCGCAAGGCCGAGCCCTGGGGCCTGGACCTGGCGCTGGAGGTCTCGCTGAACGGGCACCCGGTCTCCCGGCCGCCGTTCGCCACCATGTACTGGACCGCCGCCCAGCAGCTCGCCCACCTGACCGCCAACGGCGCGAGCCTGCGCACCGGCGACCTGTACGCCTCCGGCACCGTCTCCGGCGCCGAGCCGGACACCAGGGGCGCGCTGATCGAGCTCACCTGGAACGGTGAGCACCCGCTGGAGCTGCCCGACGGCACCCGTCGCACCTTCCTGGAGGACGGCGACCTGGTGTCCGTCACCGCGACCGCCCCCGGGCCGGGGGGCTTGCGGGTCGGGTTCGGCGAGGTCACCGGAACGATCACCGGTTGACCCGCCGGCGGACGCGCCCGCGACGGTCCCGAACCGTCAATGGCGCGTCCGCAGCACGCCGCCGAACGGGTGAGGTTCCACCGCCGCGAACCCCTCCGCCACTAGAAGTTGTCCCGACACCGAACCGGTGTCCTCCCCCCGAGCCGGGCCGCCCACGCCCGGCGCCGAAGGGGGCGGCCGCCCGCGTTCGAGGACGACTCTCTTCCCCGGAGGATCCCGATGATGAAGCTGCGCACCCTGGTCTGCGGAGCCGCGCTCGCCGCCGCCAACCTGCTGATGCCCGTCCCGCAGGCCCAGGCGCTCCCGCTCGTCCCGCACCCCGTGCAGCTGTGCGGCTTCGCCCCGCGCCCGCTCGCCCCCGCCTCCCCCGTCCTGCTCGCCATGCCGCTGCGCCCCTGCTGAGCGGAGCCCCGCCGCCGTACCGGGCCTGCCGACCCGCCGGGCAGCCCCGGTACGGTGCACCGGAAGATCTTCGTACCGGAGAGCTCTCCGGACGATCCGAACGGACGGGAGCGGCGGCCATGAACACCCCCGACAGCCAGGGCACCCAGCAGGACGTGCTGATCGAACGGAGCGGCCCGCTCGGCCGGATCACCCTCAACCGGCCGCGCGCCCTGAACTCCCTCACCCGCGCCATGCTGGAGACCGTCCGCACCGCCCTCGACGACTGGGCCGGGGACGACGCGGTGACCGCCGTCCTGCTCACCGGCGCGGGCGGGCGCGGCCTGTGCGCGGGCGCCGACATCCGCGCCGTGCACGACGACGCCAAGCTCGGCGGCGCGGGCACCCGGGCGTTCTTCCGGGTCGAGTACCCGCTCAACGAACTGATCTCCCGCTACCCCAAGCCGTACGTCGCGCTGATGGACGGCATCACCATGGGCGGCGGCGTCGGCCTCTCCGGGCACGCGGGCGTCCGGATCGTCACCGAACGCTCCGCCGTCGCCATGCCGGAGACCCGGATCGGCCTGGTCCCGGACGTCGGCGGCAGCCGCCTGCTGGCCCGCGCCCCCGGCGAACTCGGCACCCACGTCGGCCTCGCCGCCGCCACCATGACCGCCGGCGACGCCCTGCACTGCGGCTTCGCCGACCACTACCTGCCCTCCGCCGCGCTGCCCGACCTCACCGCCCGGCTCACCGCGGGCCAGGACCCGGCCGCCGCCGTCGCCGCGCTCGCCGCCCCCGCCCCGGCCTCCGAACTCGCCGCCCAGCGCGGGTGGATCGACCACTGCTACGCCGCCGACAGCGTCGAGGAGATCCTGGAACGGCTGCGCGCCACCGGCCTGCCCGCCGCGAAGGACGCCGCCGAACAGCTGCTCGGCAAGTCCCCCACCATGCTCAAGGTGACCCTGGCCGCGCTGCGCCGGGCCCGCGAACTGCCCACGCTGGCCGCCACCCTGGACCAGGAGTACCGGATCTCCTGCGCCGCGCTGGCCCACCACGACCTGGTCGAGGGCATCCGCGCCCAGGTCGTCGACAAGGACCGCGACCCGCACTGGCACCCCGCCGCGCTGGAGCAGGTCACCGCCGCCGACGTCGCCCGCTTCTTCGAGACCCCCGAGGGCGGCGACCTGGGCCTGGGGCGCGCGGGGTGACCATCGTCTCGCCTGTCGAGACTGGCATCCGGGGCGGCGTTCGGAGATCGTATCCAGCGGCAGAGGTTCCGCTCGGCGTGGAGAGGAAGAAGCGGCGATGACCGAGTACGAGACGATCCTGGTGGACCGCAAGGGCCGGGTCGGCATCATCACCCTCAACCGGCCCGAGGCGCTCAACGCGCTCAACACCCGGCTGATGACCGAGGTCGTGGCGGCCGCCAAGGAGTTCGACCGCGACCCGGGGATCGGCGCGCTGGTGGTCACCGGCTCGGCCAAGGCGTTCGCGGCCGGCGCCGACATCAAGGAGATGCAGGACAACCGCTTCCCCGCCGTCTACCTCGACGACTGGCTCGGCCCCTGGGACGAGCTGGGCCGGCTGCGCAAGCCGGTGGTCGCCGCGGTCGCGGGCTACGCGCTGGGCGGCGGCTGCGAGTTGGCGATGCTCTGCGACGTCCTGATCGCCGCCGACACCGCGAAGTTCGGCCAGCCCGAGATCAAGCTCGGCGTCATCCCCGGCATCGGCGGCTCGCAGCGGCTGACCCGCGCCATCGGCAAGGCCAAGGCGATGGACCTGTGCCTGACCGGCCGGATGATGGGCGCCGAGGAGGCCGAGCGCTCCGGCCTGGTCTCGCGCGTCGTCCCCGCCGAGCAGCTCCTCCCGGAGGCCCTCGCCGTCGCGGAGGCCGTCGCCGCGATGTCGCTGCCCGCCGCCGTGATGATGAAGGAGTCCGTCAACCGGGCCTTCGAGACCACCCTCGCCGAGGGCGTCCGCTTCGAACGCCGCCTGTTCCACGCCGCCTTCGCCACCGCCGACCAGAAGGAGGGCATGGCGGCCTTCGCCGAGAAGCGCCCGGCCGCCTTCACCAACGGCTGAGCCCGCTGACGCCCCGCCCCGGCCGGCAGCCACTTCGCGGTCGGCTCGCCGCCGGTGGCGGTCAGCGCGTGCGCGAGCAGGGCCCGCCGGTCGGTTTCGTCCGGGGCGTCGGCGAGGTCGGCCGGCACCCGATCGGCCCACGGCTCACCGGGGTTGAGCGCCGGAGCGCCGAACCCGGCGACGAGGGACGGCAGTTCGGCCACCGAGCTGCCGATCGGGGCGGTGCGCCGGGCCGTTGCCACCGCCGCGTCCGGCAGGTCCCGTCCGGCTTCCCGGCCGGCCTCCAGCAGGGCGGTCGGCCGCCTGCCCTCCCGGAGCGCCAGCCCTCCCGGAGCGCCAGCCCTCCCGGAGCGCCGTCCGCCCCGCCGCCCCGGCCGGTAGCGGTTCCCGCCGGGGCGCCGACTGCTCGGCCGGAACCGGGCCGTCACTGGATGACCCGCGCGAGTCCGGCCCGGGTGGCGGCGATCACGATCCGGTCGCCGGGGACCAGGCGCCGGGAGCGGTCGGCGAAGTTCCACTGGTAGTCCTGCGGGCGGCGGTGCAGTCGGACGGCGAGCACCCGGACGCCGCCGGGGCCCTCCAGGTCGCCGGTGTTGCGGCCGTCCAGGCCGGAGCCCTCCTCGACGGTGAGTTCGGCGATCAGCAGCACGTGCCGGAAGACCGAGAGGGTGCCGAGCACCTCGCGGCCCATCAGCGCGGCGGCGAAGGCGGGGGCGGCCAGGTAGGAGACCGAGCGGGAGGCGACGTTGCCGAGGGTGGCGTACACGTGGTGGGCGAAGTCGTCGTCGAACAGCCGCACCACGATCCGGACCTCGGGGCGGACGGCGCGGGCCTCCAGCGCGGCTTCCAGGTTGGCGGCGTCGTCGGAGGTGACCGCGACCACGGCCCGGGCGTGCTTGACCCGGGCCTGCTTGAGCTGGGCCTCCAGCGGGCCCTCGCCGATCAGGACGGGGATGCCGAGGGCGCGGGCGGCGGCGATGCCGCGGGCCTGCGGGTCGCGCTCCAGGCAGACCACCGGCAGCCCGGTGCCGTGCACCAGGGTGGCGACCCGGGTGCCGACGTTGCCGAGGCCGACCACGATCACGTGGTCGCGGGTGCGGGCCCCGGGCGGGCGCGGGACGCCGCGGCGGCCGCTGGCCAGCGCCTCGACCACGATGGCGGTGGCGACCGGGACGAAGGTGATCCCGCAGAAGGTGATCAGCACCTGGGCGGCCCGGGCCCAGGAGTCGCCGAGCACCTGCTGCCCCGGCACGTCGGGCTGGACGGCGCCGGCCGCGTCGAGCAGCGTGAAGTACACCGTCCAGCCGAAGCCGCCGGGGTGGGTGCTGTGCCGGGCCAGCACCAGGCCGCCGAGCAGGATCGCCGCGAACGCGGTGATCAGGATCATCCGCAGCCGGGTGTTGGTGAAGTGCTTGAGCCCGTCCAGCAGCCACCACTTGAGCCGCTTGCGCCACGGCTGGCGCAGCGGCGGTTCGACGTCGAGGGTCTGCAGCGCGGCCAGGCCGCCGGGTTCGGACGCGGGTCCCGGGAGCGGGCGGCCGCGCGGGACGATCTCCTCGCCGCCGCCGAGGAACTCGGCGATCCGGATGAAGTCGGCGGCGCGGCCGCCCGTCCCGGGGAGCAGCCGCAGCCGGCTGAGGTCCTGCCGGTCGATCCGGTCGGCGACCAGGCAGATCTGGTCGGGCCGGATGTCGCCGTCGTGGGCGACGTACAGGTGCCGGCCGCCGACCTCGACGGTGTGCGGGCGGCTGAGCGCGCCGTTGGCGAAGGCGGGGGCGGCGGTGGCGGAGCCGGAGAGCGCGGCGCAGTTGGGGAGCAGCTTCTCCAGGTGCTCGCCGAGCCGCTGGTTGAAGATCCGCAGCACGATCCGGACGCCGGGGTTGCGGTTCTCGGCGGCGAGCGCGGCGTGGATGTTCTCCTGGTCGGTGCCGTCCATCAGCGCGATGCCGCGGGCGTGCTCGACCCCGGCCGCGCCGAGCGCCTCGCCGGTGACGGTGGAGTGCTCCAGCACGGCCCGGACGCCGGGTATCCGGGCGATGGCCGGCCCGTGCTCGCGGGAGCGGTCGGGGACCACGGCGACCACCGGGACCTCGTACTGCTCGGTGAGTTCCAGGATCAGCCGGTACGCGAGCGAGTTGCCGCCGCAGACGATGTAGTGCCCGCCGCCCGGCCCGTCCGGCCCGCCACCCGCGTCCGCGCCGTCCGGCACCGTCCCGTCCTCCGGGCTCCCCCGCCCCTGGTCCGTCATACCGTCAGATGGTAGACGGCCGGTCGGCGCGGACGGGTGAACGGACGGTAGCGGATCGGGGGGCGAACGGGGCGTGCGGTTCGTCCGTCCGGCGGATCCCGCCGCGCCCCGGGGGTGGTGGGGCGCGGAGGCTGGAGGTGTCGTGTCCGTTCCGTCCAGTTCCGCGGAGGAACCATGAGCGCCCCGTACCGGATCGATTCGCGTGACGACCTGCCCGGGCCGTTCCAGCAGCTGGCCCGGCTGGCCTGGCAGGCGGTGCTGGCGGGCGGGCTGGTCTCGCTGGCGCTGGGGATCGTCGTACTGGTGTGGCCGAAGCAGACGCTGTGGGTGGTCGGCGTGCTGTTCGGCCTGTACCTGCTGGTGATCGGCGTGGTGCAGCTGGTCGGGGCGTTCGGCACGCACGCGTCGACGGCGCTGCGGGTGCTGGCGTTCGTCAGCGGGGCGATCTGCGTGCTGCTGGGCCTGCTGTGCTTCCGCTCGGCGGCCCAGTCGGTGCTGCTGCTGGCGCTGTGGATCGGCATCGGCTGGCTGTTCCGCGGCATCACGCACCTGGCGGCGGTGGCCTCGGACCCGATGATGCCGGCCCGCGGCTGGCAGGGTTTCGTCGGCGGCCTGAGCGTGGCCGCGGGCATCGTGCTGATGGTCTGGCCGGCCCACTCGATCACCGCGCTGGCGGTCCTGGCGGCCTGCGGCCTGCTGCTGATCGGCATCACCGAGGTGGTCGCGGCGCTGCGGATCCGCAGCGGCGCCAAGCAGTACCCGCACGACCTCTGAGCCCGCACCCCCGCGCGGGGGCCCGCCGGGAACGCGGGCGCGGGACGCCGTGCCGGTCGAGGTGGTCCTGGAAGGCGGTCGGCGGCCGGAACCCGGTCCGGGTTCCGGCCGCCGTGTTCCGGTCAGGCTGCGGCGGCCAGCGCGGTGCGGCCCGCCACGGTCACCCGGGCGGCGGCCGCCACCCGGCGGCCCAGGTGCGCGGCGGTGGCGAGGTCTGCCTTGTGGACTCCCTCGGGCCCCGCGTCCACGTCGGTCTGGGCGCCGGCGCCCAGGTAGAAGCCCAGCCGGTTGAGGTCGAACTCGGAGGCGGTCGCGGTGTTCCAGCCCGGGTGCAGCCCCAGGCTCACCCAGGTCATGCCGTGCTGGGCGGCGAGTATCGAGAAGTACTGGAGCGTGCCCAGCTTGTCGCCGGACATGGAGCCGGAGTTGGTGAAACCGGCCGCCAGCTTGTCCTGCCAGGACTTGGTGGCCCACCGCTTGGAGGAGGCTTCGGCGAAGGCGTGGAAGGCGCCCGAGGCGGTGCCCATGTAGGTGGGCGAGCCGAAGACGATGGCGTCGGCCGCGTCCAGTTCCGCCCACTGCTGTTCGGTGATGGTGTCCACCGCGATCAGGCGCGCGTCCGCGCCGGCTTCGGTGGCGCCCTCCCGGACGGCCTCGGCGAGCAGGACGGTGTGGCCGTAGCCGGAGTGGTAGGCGATGGCGATGACGGGCTGGGACATGGGTCTCCTCAGAAGGAACCTGCTGG
The DNA here is from genome assembly GCF_053603035.1 of Kitasatospora sp. NPDC004272. Classification (NCBI taxonomy): domain Bacteria; kingdom Bacillati; phylum Actinomycetota; class Actinomycetes; order Kitasatosporales; family Streptomycetaceae; genus Kitasatospora; species Kitasatospora sp. NPDC004272. Next base: position 128,565 of record NZ_JBSGET010000002.1, read on the forward strand.
ACGATGACCCCAGCACAGCACTGTTTTTTAGAAAGTGCAAACTCTGAGAAAGTGCTGCCGCTTGGTAAGGTGTCGGTATGACGCAGAGAACCGAACCGGTCCCGGCGGCGGGCTCGGACGGGGGCACCGACTCCGCCGAGGCCGTGGATGCTTTCGACGTCTTCGCCCGTACCTGTCCCTCGCGCACCACGCTGGAGCACGTCACCGGCCGCTGGGGCGGCCTGACCCTGGGCGCGCTGCGCGAGGACGCCTTGCGCTTCAACGAACTGCGCCGCCGGGTGGACGGGGTGAGCGAGAAGATGCTCTCCCAGACCCTCCAGGCCCTGGAGCGCGACGGACTGGTGTCCCGGGAGGACCGGCGGGTCAACCCGCCCCACGTGGAGTACCGGCTCACCCCCCTGGGGTCGGAGGTGGTGGTCCGGCTGCTCGACCTGATCCACCTGGTGGAGAACCGGATGCCGGACGTCCTGGCCGCCCAGGCCGCCTACGACACCCGCGCGGCGGACTGACCACCGCCACCGCGCCCGGGACCGCCCCGGCGGGAGTCCGTCCGACCCCGGGCGGGCCCGGGGCCGGACGGACCGGGGCCGAGCGGACCGGGGCTACTTCCCGGGTGCGACCGGGCGTTCGGGGGCGAGCGAGTTCCCGGACGGGATGCGGCCGCAGTCGGAGGGGGCGGCCTTCCCGGCGAAGCGGTCGTTCAGGTAGAGCACGGCGGTGGGCGCCCACGGGACGGCCGTGCCGAGGTGGCTGAGCAGGTCGTACTGCTGGTACTTGATGCTGCCGTTGCCGGTGGCGCAGTACTGTCGGGCCAGCGCGCGGACGTCCCCGGCGACCATCACGCCGTCGCCGGTGCCGATGCCGGGGAGGTTGCTGAAGGTGCCCTCCAGGACGCCGCCGTCGCCCTGGGCGATGTAGCCGGGGACGGTGGGGGTGGCGGCGGAGCCCAGGTTGACCTTGTTGACGGCGGCCAGGTACTCGGGGATCGAGTTCGGGTCGGCGTAGGCGGGCTTGGCGAGCTTCTGCCAGGTCAGGCCGGGGTACTGGGCGAGCGCGTTGACGATCGAGGCGTCCTGGGTCTTCGCGAACACCTGCTTGCCGTAGTCGCTCAGGTAGGGCTGCAGGTCGAAGCCGTAGGCGCGGGCCACGCCGGTGATCGCCATCGGGATGACGCCGGGCCACACCGCGCCCCCGGCCACGTACTTCAGGTTGTGCGCGGGGTCGACCAGCAGGCCACCCTCGGCGAAGCCGACCAGCCGGCGGTTGACGTCGGGGGCGTAGGAGGGGGCGAGCGCGGCGGCCCAGTTGGTGGCGATCGCGCCACCGGAGTAGCCGATCATGCCGAACCGGGCGTCCGCGTCCAGGCCGGTGGCGGGCGAGGCGGAGGCGGCCCGGATCGAGTCCAGCGTGGTGGTGCCGTACTCGGGCCCGGCCGCGAAGTCGGCGCTCTGCCCCTCGGTGTCGGGGATGACCACGTCGTAGCCCTGGAGCACGAACGGGACGACGAACAGCGCCTCCGCGTTGGCGATCGCGCCGCCCAGGCTGACGTCCCCGGCGACCGCCCGGGAGGGGGCGTCGGCGGGGTTCAGCGAGTCGTAGAAGGACTGGTACGAAACGGCCCGGCTGCCGTCGCCGCCCAGCCCGCGCACCACGGTGGTGACGCCCGCGCTGGGGCGCCCCTGCGCGTCGGTGGTGCGGAACAGCAGCTGGACGGCCCGCACGGGGGTGGCCAGGCCGAGCAGGTGGTACGAGAGGGTGCGGGTCTTGAGCACGGTGCCGGGCGCGTACGAGGACAGCGGGGCGGTGCCGTCGTACGCGTAGAACGGGTCGGCGGCGCTCGCCGCGGCGGCGGTGGCGGCGGTGACCACGGGGGCGGCGGTGGCGACCGCGGCGGCGGCGAGGGCGGTGGCGATCAGCCGGGCGGCTCGGTTCATGGCGGTTCCCGTCTCTGACTGGGGGGTGGGGGCGCGCGTCCTGAACAAGGTGGGGGATCGCGGGAGTTACCTACGGGTAGGTAACCTCCGGGGAACCATGATGGCCGCACCGCCCGGCCCCGTCGCCAGGCCGCCGCACAGAGATTCGCGAGGTGGATTGTGACCGAACCCAACGCCGAGCCCGTCCGACCCGCGCCCGAACTCGCCGAGGACGGACCCAGGTTCGGCGGCCGCCCGGTCCACCTGCGGCTGCTCGCGCTGGCCCCCGCGCTGGCCACCGAGGTGATGCTCCGACTGCTGGACCGGCTCCCGGCCTACCACGCGCTGCCCCCCGAACAGCTCCGCGGCGAGATCACCCGCCAGGTCGAGCGCGGCATCCGGGCGTTCGTCGAAGTACTGCGCACCGGCGTGCTGCCCGGCGAGGCCGAACTCGCCCGGATCCGCGAGTCCTCGGCCCGCCGCGCCGACGAGGGCGTCCCGCTGGAGTCGGTGGTCGGCGCCTACCACCTGGGCGCCCAGCTCTGCGCGGCCCGCGTCCTGGCCGAAGCCTCCCCCGCCGACCTGCCCGACGTCACCCTCGCCCAGGACCGCCTGCTCGGCTACCTGCGAGTGGTCAGCTGCGCGGTCGCCGCCGGGTACGTGCAGGAACGGCAGGCCGCGCTCGGCGACGAACAGGTCTCCCGGCAGGCGCTGCTCTCCCGGCTGCTGGAGGGCGGCGACCCGCGCGCCGCCGCCGACCGGGCCGGGATCCGGCTCCCCGCCCGCTACCTGGTGCTCTCCCTCGCCATCGGCCCGCACCCCGACGAGTCCCGCCCCGGTGTCAACCGCTCGGTCGTCGCCCGCCGCAAACTCCGGCGCCTGCGCGCCGAGTTGGAACGCCGCACGGACGGCGTCCCGCTGGCCGCGCTGGCCGCCGACGGCGGGCCCGTCCTGCTCCCCGACGACTCCCCCGACCCGGCCCCGGACCGCGCCGCCCTCACCGCCCTGCTCGACCGGCTCGCCCGCGCCTGCGGCGCCGAACTCACCGCCGGCACCGCCACCGCCGCCCCCGGCGAGGTCGCCGACGCGGTCCGGCTCGCCACCGAGATCCGCCGGGTCGCCGAGGCCACCGGCCGCGGCCCCGGCCCCCACCTGCTCGACGACGTCCTGGTCGACTACCAGCTCAGCCGCCCCGGCCCGGCCCGCGACGCCCTCGCCGCCCTGCTCAACCCCCTCGCCGCCCGCCCCGAACTCCTCGACACCCTAAGGACGTTCCTCACCTGCGGCCTCGACCGCCGCCGCACCGCGGCCACCCTCCAGGTGCACCCCAACACCGTCGACTACCGCCTGCGCCGCACCGCCGACCTCACCGGCCTCGACGCCGTCCGCGGCCCCGACCTCCTCACCCTCCGCGCAGCGCTCGCGGCGCACGAGATGCGCGCCCAGGGGCTCGGGGAACGGCGAGCCCGGGCCTGCTGACGGCGCACGGAGCGCGCATCGGCTTCCGGTTCCGTTACCGCACGCAGCAGCACGGACCCGCCGTTCCCCGAGTCCCTGGTTTCTCCCGAAGCGCCTGCCTTCACGCGGCCGCGGTGACGCCCGCGACCGCCAGCAGCAGGACCGCCGAGACCGCGGAGAGGCGGCGGGCCGCTCGCGGGGTGCTGCCGAGGCGGGCCGCGCCCACGGCGACGGCCGAGTAGACGGCGGCGCAGCACAGGACGTTGACCGCGCCGAGGGCCGCGACCTGGGCGCCGACGGGGAGTGCGGCGTCCGGGGTGACGAACTGCGGGACGAGGGAGAGGTAGAGCAGCAGGCCCTTCGGGTTGAGCAGCGCGGTGAGCAGGGACTGGCGGAGCACCGTCCGGGCGGGCTGGGGCCCGGCCGCGGTGACGGCCCGGCCGGTTCCGCCGCGGCGGAGGGCGAGCAGCATGCCGACGGCGAGGAGGGTCAGGTAGCCCGCGCCGGCCAGGCGCAGCGCGGGGAGCAGCGCGGGCACCGCCCGCAGCGCGGCGGCCAGGCCGGCGGCGGAGAGCAGGGTGTGGACGGCGTAGCCCGCGCAGACGCCGGTGACGGCGGTGAGCGCGGCGCGGCGGCCCTGGCCGAGGCCGCGGGCGACGATGTACAGCCAGTCGGGGCCGGGCGTGCAGACCAGCAGCACGTCGACGCCGAGGAAGAGCAGCAGGGCGTGCGGGTCCATGGCACCTTCGGGGGACGGCGGGAACGGGGGGAAAATCCCAACCCCTGGACGCTAGCGGTCCACGGTTGGCAGCCGATGTCCCGTTTTCGCTGGTCAAGGGGGTGCTCTGGCAGAATGTTGCGCCATGGACCGCCTCGACCGCAGAATCCTCCACGAGCTCCAGCAGGACGGCCGGATCAGCAACGCCGAGCTGGCCGAGCGGGTGGGCCTGACCCCGTCGCCGTGCCTGCGCCGGGTGCGCCACCTGGAGGAGCAGGGGGTGATCCGCGGTTACCGGGCCCGGCTGGACCCGGGGGCGGTCGGGCGCGGCTTCCAGCCGTTCGTGACGGTGGTGATGCGGCACGAGGACCGGGCGACCGTCAGCGAGTTCGAGCGGCGGGTGGCGGAGCTGCCGGAGGTGGTGGAGGCGCACCGGCTGTTCGGCGATCCGGACTACCTGCTGCGGATCGCGGTCGCCGATCTCGCCGCGTACGAGCGGTTCGTCACCGACGTGCTCTCGGGGCTGCCGGGCATCGCCCAGGTGCACTCGCACCTGACCATGAAGCAGGTGAAGGCCGACGCGGGCATCCCGGTGGAACCGGCGGCGCGCGGCTGAGCGCGGTGAGCCCCCGCCGCGCTTCGGGCGACCGCGTCCGGTCCGATTGACGGATCGGATTCCGGTGATCTCCACCGCGAACCGCCCCGGCGCCCGGTACGGTCGCAACTCCCATGAAGAACAGGGAGGTTGCCGTGTACCGCGATCCCGTACCCAGCCCCGCCGAAACGGCGGACGCCGTGCTGACCGGCCTGACCGGCCCGCAGACCGCCTACTTGCGCGGACCGGCCCTCCAGACGCCCGACGACGCCCAGGCACTGGCCGAACTGGAGGCGCTGGCGGGCGTCCTGCGGCGGGCGCTGCTCGAACTGGAGCGCGGCCGCCCGCTGACCGGGGAGTCCGCGTTCACGCTGACCGGGCTGGTGCAGGAGGTGCTGCGGGAGATCGCCCGGCTGACGGCGGGCCACGAGCGGCTGCCCGGGCGGCAGGCCCGGCGGGCGCTGGCCGACTGGGGGCAGGGCGCCGGGCAGGTCGCCTTCACCGCCGTCGCCGACCTGCGGCGGGTGCTGGTCGCCCGGCTCCAGGCCCGGGACGCGGCCCGGCTGGCCGCCCAGCAGCCCGCGCCGCAGCAGGCGCCCGCCCCGCCCGTCCAGCGCACCAATCCGGAGATCCTGGCCGACGAACTGGCCAAGGCCCTGCGCGAGCCGGCCCCGCAGGGGACGCACGCGGTGGTGCGGGCCATCCTGGTGGCCGGCGGGCAGGTCTACCGGGGGCGCAACGACGGCAGCGGCCTGCTCAACCTCACGTACGCGGTGGTCAGCCACCGGGTGGACCGGCTGGAGAACTGGTCGGTGGGCAACTGCGCCGAGGTGCACGCGCTCGACCAGTTCGTCCACGCCCGGGGCTTCACCACCGAGGACCAGGTGGTGGCGGCCTTCCGCACCCTCCCGGTGGCCTTCCCCGACAGCTGGATCGTCGCGATGGACGCGCGCGGCCGCGACGTCCGTTCCTGGGCCAAGCGCGTCCCCTGCGAGAACTGCCAGCAGTGGCTGGCCGCGCTCGGCATCAAGGCCGACACCAGGGGCGCCCTCAGCTGACCCCCGGCCCGTCGGTCAGCCCGCCGCCGCGGGCTGGCCGACGGGCAGGCCGGGGGCGGCGTCCAGGCGGCGCAGCGAGTGGAAGTGCACCACCGTCGGCGGGTGCTCCAGTTCGTGCAGCTCGCCCTCCGACCAGACCGGCCGGATCCGCCACATCGGCCCGGCGTAGGCGCGCAGCGCCTCCTCGTCGCGCCAGCGGGTGATCATCTGCACCCGGTGGTCCTCGGCGGAGCAGGCCCGGAGCAGTTCGCCGCCGAGGAAGCCGTCCCAGCGGCCCAGGCCGGGCAGCACGGTCGAGGCGAGTCTGGCGCAGAAGTCCTCGGCCCGGTGCGGGGCGACCTGCGCCTCCCAGATTCGGATGATCATCTCGGCCTCCTCGGCTGAACACCGGACCCTGCTGACCATTATCGGACGGCTCCCGGTTTTTCGTCCGCCCGCGCCCGACCGCCTCCCTCCCCGCCCGACCGCGCCCGCCCCGGTCCGTTCGGACCGCCGCCGATTGCCGTCCGCCCGTCCCGGCCCAAGACTCGGCGGTGGACCCGTACGGCGAGAGGAGCCCGACATGGCGGTCTGCGTGGTGTGCCAGAACGACTACTGGCTGTCCTTCGAAATCAAGACGATCACCGGTGACACGTACGTCTTCGACAGCTTCGAGTGCGCGATGGAGAAGCTCGCCCCGCGCTGCGAGCAGTGCACCGTCCGCATCGTCGGCCACGGCGTGGAGGTCGCCGGACGCTTCTTCTGCGGCGCCCACTGCGCCCGCGCCAACAGCGTGATGGGCGCCGACATCCACGACACGGTGGGCAGCCACCCGTCCTGAGCCCGGTTCCCGGCCGACCGGGGCGGTCACCGTCGCGCGCGGTGGCCGCCCTCGTCGTCGCCCCCGTCGTCGTCAGAACGTGAACGGCAGGGCGCGGACCCGGTGGTCGACGGCGACGGTACGGCGGAACCGGACGATCGGCGTGGAGTACCGGACGATCCCCTCCACCGCGCCGCCCAGGTACGCGTCGAGGTCGCCGAGATCGATGCCGCGCGGAGCGGCGTCCGCGGATAACGCCATGGGGGCGTTATCGCGCAGCCGGTGACGCTACGTCAAACCGCCGTGGCGTGCGGCACTGGGGGTGATCATCCGGTCCGCGGGTCGACGGCGTACGGGTTCACGCCGGGCCCCTTGCGGAACGGGTCCGGGTCCGCCCCGGGCCACCCGCCCTCCCCCTCGTCCGCGCCGCCGTCGGCTCCCCCGTCCGCGCCGCCGTCCGCACCACCGGGCTCGTACGGGGCGAGCTCCCGGGCCAGCAGCGTCGCACCGGCCACCGCGCCCGGCATCGCCAGCACCGTCAGCCCCGGCACCAGGAACAGCAGCGTCAGCCCCGTCCCGAACCCGAGCGTCATCGGCAGCCGGGAGCGCAGCAGCCGCAGCCGCTCCTTCTGCGGCAGGCCGCGCTTCTGCAGCGGCGTCCCGGTCAGCTCCGCGGTCAGGTAGTACCCGGACACGCACAGCGCCAGCACCGGAACCACCGTCTGCCCCAGCACCGGGAGGAACCCGCACAGGAACAGCACGAGCCCGAACGCCGCCGCCCGCAGCAGCACCGCGACGCTGTCCCGCGACGCCACCCACAGCTCCCGCCACAGCGGCACGTCCGGCTCCGGCGGGCCGCCGCCCTCGGTGGCCTCGACCTTCGCCGACAGCGACTCGTAGAACGGCTCGCCGATCAGCAGCGTCACCGCCGTGAACGTCAGCACCGCCAGCAGCCCGCCCGCGCCGACCGCCGCCACCGCGACGACCACCCGCACCGCGTTCCGCCACAGCTCGCTCCACCCGTCCGCGAACGGCGTCGCCCACTGGGCCAGGTCCCCCGCGTACACGACCAGCACCACCAGCGCCGCCACGTACCCGGCCAGGGCGATCAGCGCCGGGATCATCCCGAACCCCCACCACCGCCCGTGCCGCGCCACCCAACGCTGCCCGTCGAACAGGAACCGCAGTCCCGCCCCGAAATCTCGCATCCCCGCACCTTAAAGGAAACGCCAAGTCCGCCGGACACCGACCCGAACCCGACGCCCGCCCGCGCGGCGGGGAGCGGGACGGCCGCCGGACGGGAAGAGTGGACGCAGGAGGTGGCCGAATGGACACACGGGTGACGGCGGAGCGGGCACGGGCCTGGCTGGACGTCGCGGTGGCGGAGGCGGAGGCCGGGCTCGCCGAGGGCGGCGTCCCGATCGGAGCGGCGCTGTTCCGACTGGACGGCGAACTGCTCGGACGCGGCCACAACCGCCGCGTCCAGGACGGCGACCCGTCCATGCACGCGGAGACCTCCGCCTTCCGGGCCGCCGGCCGGCTGCGCGGCTACCGGGACACCGTGATGGTCACCACCCTCTCCCCGTGCTGGTACTGCTCGGGCCTGGTCCGCCAGTTCGGCATCGGACACGTGGTGATCGGTGAGTCCACCACCTTCACCGGCGGCCACGACTGGCTCGCCGCCCACGGCACCGGCATCACCCTGCTCGACGACCCGCGCTGCGTACGCCTGATGACCGAGTTCGTCGCCGCCCGCCCCGACCTCTGGTACGAGGACATCGGCGAGTGACCCCCCGGAACGCCACCGCCCGCCGCTGCGCACGAAACGCCAACGGCGGGCGGGAACAAGGCCCCTGACGGAACGTCAGGCGCGAACGGCGGCCACCGCCGCGCCCAGCGCCTCCTTGATCCGCGGCCCGAGCCGGGCGAACCCGAGCTCCTTCATCGCCGCCCGCAGCAACTCGTCGTCACTGCGCTTCTCACCGTCCGCGTCCAACCAGGCCACCAACGCAACCAGTTCCTCCGCGGAGTACCCGGTGATCGGCTTCCCCGGCACCAACCCGGGCTTGACCGCCCCGGCCGCCACCACCGCAACAGCCTCCGGCTCCTCGACCACCGGCTCGACCTCGACGGCCACCGCGGGCTCCGGCTCGATCACCAGCTCCTCGACAACCACCTCGGGCTCGACAGCAGCCTCAGCCTCAACGGCCACCGGCTCGACTTCGGCCACGACAGCCTCCGCCTCCGGCTCGGCCACCTCGACCTCAGCCACCGGCTCCTCGACGACAGCCTCAACCCCGGCCTCGGCCTCGGCGGCCACCTCCGGCTCCGGCTCGGCCACCGGCTCCTCGACAACCACCTCGGGCTCGACAGCAGCCTCAACAGCCTCCGGCTCGACCTCGGCCACGACAGCCTCCGCCTCCGCAGCCGCCTCAACCTCAGCAGCCACCTCAGGCTCCCGCTCGGTCACCAGCTCCTCGACGGGAACCTCAGCCTCCGCCTCCACGACCGCCTCGACCTCGGCGACAGGCTCCTCGGCCTCGGTCTCGGCCTCGACGGCCGCCACCTCAACAACCGGCTCCTCGACCGCAGCCTCAGCCTCGGTCACCTCAACGGCCTCAACCTCGGCCACCGGCTCAGCCTCAGCCTCAACGGCCTCCAGCTCGACCTCGGTCCCGACAGCCTCCGCCTCCGCAGCCGCCTCAACCTCAGCAGCCACCTCAGGCTCCCGCTCGGTCACCAGCTCCTCGACGGGAACCTCAGCCTCCGCCTCCACGACCGCCTCGACCTCGGCGACAGGCTCCTCGGCCTCGGTCTCGGCCTCGACGGCCGCCACCTCAACAACCGGATCCTCGACCGCAGCCTCAGCCTCGGTCACCTCGACGGCCTCGACCTCGGCCACCGGCTCAGCGGTCTCGACAGCGGCCGCAGTCTCGATCTCCGCTTCCGCGGCCTGTCGCGGGCCCGCCGCCAGCGCGGCCTTCGCGGCGACGTGCCGGTCGTACGCGGCGAGCGCAGCGTCCTTGTCGGCCTGCCGCTCGTTCAGCTCCTCCAGCAGCTCCGTGAGTCCCTGCTCGGCGAGTTCCAGGCGCAGTTGGCGCAGTGCGGAGAGCCGGTAGAGGGTGCCTTCGTCGGCGGCCAGGCGGTCGACGAGTTCGGCGAGTTCGGCGAGCGGGAGGGAGTCGAGGGCGCGCTCGGGGAGGAGGCGGGCGAGGGAGCGGACGGCGTCGGCGAGGGAGTCGACGACGTTGGCGGTCTCGGTGAGCAGGGTGCCGTCGACGGGGACGGAGGGGCGGGAGGAGCCGTCGGCGAGGGCGCTCCAGTCGCGGTGGGCGGCCTCGGCGGCGACGAGCGCGGCGTGCAGGTCGGCGCGACCGGGGCGGGTGCCGGGGGCGGCGAGGGCGCGGGCCTGGCCGCGGAGCTGGCGGCGGCGGTTCCAGCCGAGCTTGGCGCCGGTCTCCTTGCGGTAGGTGCCGGTGCCGGTGGCGGCGGCGAGTTCGGCGAGGTCCTTCTCGTACGCCTCGGTGCGCAGCGTCGTGGTGGTGGCGTGGACGCGCTGGAGGAGGTCGAGGAGGGTGGTGAGGCCGCCGAGGGTGTCGGGGATGTCGAGGCCGGCCTTGGCGGCGATGGCGTTGGCGGCCTGGCCGACGGCGCGGGTGTCGCGGCTGCGGAGTTCGGCGAGGACGGTGGAGGCCGCGCGGGCGTCCTCGGGGCCGGTGAGCGTCTCGGCGGCCTCCAGCCAGGGGTTGGCGTCGGCGGTGAGGGCGAATCCGCCCTGGTCGGCGAAGCGGCCGAGTTCCTCACGGGTGCTCTGGCGGGTCTCGCCGTCCGTCGCGGACGCGGTCGCGGACGCGGTGTCGTCGGCGTCGTTCAGGGTGCGCACTGTCATGTGAAGTCCGGTTCGTGGCGTTTGGCGGGCAGAAGGGCTGGCGGGGCGGGTGGGGTGTTTGCGGCGGCGGTGGCGTCGCGGGAGGCCAGAATACGGGTGTGCGTTCGAGGCTCGCACGCACCGGACCTCCCCGGGATCCGCCGGCCGCGGTGGGCCGCGGGCGGGGGCGCGGGGGCCGTCCGCACGGTCCGTAGGGTAGGGAGTGGCACCGACAGTACGCCCCGCCCGGGTGGGGGGCGGGAGTTGGGTGGGGTCATCGGCGTCCTCCGGGCTCCTTCGGGGTCCGGCCCGGCGGGGCGTGCGGTCGGGCGGGCGGCGAGGCGTGCGGTCGGGCGGGCGGGCGAGGGGGTCTCCGGCGGGGCGTGCGGTCCGAGTTCGGCGAGGCCGACGGGCCGCTGGTAGGTGCGGACGTGGCGGCGGTGCCACCAGGCGCCGGTGGCGCGGAGTTCGGGGCCGTAGGTGAAGCGGTAGTGGTAGAGCTCGGCGCGGACGAGGGCGGGCGGGGTGTCGGGGAAGGGGTTGCGGCGCAGCAGGCGCAGGGTGTCGGGGAAGGGGTTGCGGCGCAGCAGGCGCAGGGTGTCGGGGTCGTTGACGAGCAGGCGGGCGAGCAGCGGGCGGAACCAGGGGCGGGCGTAGGCCGGGGAGATCGCGGCGAACCACATCAGCCAGTCGAGGCGCAGGTGGTAGGGCGCGAACTGGCGTGGCAGCCGCCGCAGTTCGCCGGGCTTGCCGTGGAATTCGTACTCCTGCCAGCCGTCCGTGCCGTGAACGTCGCGGGTGCCTTCGAGGACGATCTCGTACCGGACGCGGTTGACCGAGCCGAACGCGCCGTAGCTGTTGACCAGGTGGAGGCGGTCCCAGGAGCGGTTCATCTGCTGGCGCGGGGAGATCAGGTTGCGCAGCGGCTGCCAGGAGCGGGCCAGGACCAGCAGGGCGTACCCGGCCACCAGCAGTTGGTGCCAGAGGGGTTGGGGTGCGTGGGCGGGGTCGGGGCCGATCGGCAGGACGCGGCGCAGGGTGCCGGTGTCGAGGACGGACAGCGCGAGGGCGACGGTGAGCCAGTTGAGCCAGGCGAAGTTGCCGGAGGCGATCAGCCAGAGCTGGGTGACGACCATCAGCAGGGCGGCGGCGGAGGCGATCGGCTGCGGGAGGAACAGGCAGAAGGGAACGGCGAGTTGGACGACGTGGTTGGCGGCGGCCTCGGCCTTGTGCAGCGGTCGGGGCAGGTGGTGGAAGAACCAGCTGAGCGGGCCGGGCATGGGCTGGGTCTCGTGGTGGTGGTAGAGGCAGGTGAGCTTGCGCCAGCACTCGTCGCCGCGCCACTTGATCAGTCCGGCGCCGAACTCGACCCGGAACAGCACCCAGCGCAGCAGCAGCAGGACGGGCAGCGGCGGGGCGATGCGGTCGTTGCCGAGGAACACGGCGAGCGCCCCGGCCTCCAGCAGCAGGGACTCCCATCCGAAGGCGTACCAGGTCTGACCGGTGTTGACGATCGACAGGTAGAGCAGCCAGGGCAGCGCCCACAGGGCCGTCGCGGCGCCGAGCGGGAGCAGGTTCGCCACCCCGGCGAGCAGGGCGAGCGACAGCAGCAGGCCGGTGTGCGCGAGGGCGGCGTAGAGGCGGTCGCTGTAGTGCCCGTGGAACAGGCTGGGGGCGCGGCGGAACGGGACGCGGGCCAGGAAGCGCGGGATCGGGAGCATGCCGCGGCTGCCGAGCAGGGCGCGGAACTGCCGGGCGGCGGCGAGGAATCCGCAGGCGTAGACGAGGGCGAGCAGGCGCAGGAACAACTCCCGGGCGAGCCGGTACTCGGGGGCGGCGAACCATGCCATGCGGCCGCTCCTCCGATCGGCTGCGCTCCGGCCGCCCCCATCCCTACCATCCGGCGCGGCCGGGGCGGGGCGGCTGGGGTCGCGGTGGTGCGCCGGTTCATCCGGTCGGCCCTGTCCGGCGTGCGGCGGCGGGCGTTCGCGCGTAGTGCCCTCGGTGCCCGTACCGAGTGGTGAAACTGCCTGCCGTGGGCGAACGGAGTGTGGTGTCATTCCGCCGAACGCACCCTGTCAGCACCAAGACGAGGAGACGCCCATGTCCGCGACCTCTCCGCAATCCCCCGCCGACGCCGACCCCGACCGTCCGCCGCCGGCGGGCCCGGTCGACGCCGCCCCCGACGCCCCTTCCGTGCGGGCGAAGCCGGCTCCGGCCGGCGGGCTCGGGGCGGCGGTCTGGGCGGCGCTCGGCATCGTGTACGTGGTGTGGGGGTCGACCTACCTGGCGATCCGGGTGGTGGTGGAGACGATGCCGCCGCTGCTGTCGGGCGCGCTCCGCTTCGGCGCGGCGGCGCTGCTGCTCGGCGTCGGCTTGACGGTCCGTCACGGCTGGGGAGCGCTGCGGGTGACCCGGCGTCAGTTGGGCTCCGCCTTCCTGGTGGGCGTACTGCTGCTGGTCGGCGGCAACGGCCTGGTGGTGCTGGCCGAACGCACCGTTCCCTCGGGCCTGGCGGCGCTGATGGTGGCGAGCGTGCCGCTGTGGGTGGTGCTGCTGCGCCGGGCGTTCGGGACCCGGACCGGCGGGGCGACGCTGGCGGGTGTGCTGGTCGGCCTGGTCGGCCTGCTGGTGCTGACCGCGCCGGGCCTGACCGGCGAGGTCGGACTGTCGGGCCTGCTGCTGGTGGTGGCCGCGGCGGTGGTGTGGGCGCTGGGCTCGGTGCTGGCCGGCCGGCTGCCGATGCCGGCCGACCCGTTCGTGGCGAGCGTGTACGAGATGCTGGCGGGCGCGGTGGGCGCGCTGGTGCTGTCGGTCGCGCGGGGTGAGCCGGGCGACTTCGATCCGGGCGCGGTCTCCGCGGGGTCGTGGGCCGGACTGGTGTACCTGGTGCTGTTCGGCTCCATTGTCGCGTTCACGTCTTACGCCTGGCTGTTGCAGCGCGCTCCGCTTCCACTGGTGGCGACCTATGCGTACGTCAATCCGGTGGTCGCGGTATTCCTCGGATGGATCTTCCTCTCCGAGGCGCTGACCTGGCCGATCTTGCTGGGCGGCGCGATCGTGGTCGGCGGGGTGTTCCTGGTGGCGCGTAGCGAACACTGAATGGTCCGTGAGCGAATCTCCCGTTATGCATTCAAGAAGGTAACGACTTGGTCGATTCCCTCAGAGCAATGATTTACTTCTTGACGACAACTGGTGGGTGAGCTTGACTCCCCTCACCTCGCCGTAGGGACACGGCGCCGTCAGGGAGGCACCACCCACCATGAACTCGATGACGCGTCGACTCGTCATCGGCACGGCCGCCGTGTCGATGGCGATGTCGCTCGCCGCCTGCGGGGACGACAAGCCCTCGTCGTCCAAGGGCAACCAGTCCATCGGACTGCTGTTGCCCGAGCGCTCCTCGTCCACCCGCTACGAAGCCTTCGACAAGCCGCTGATCCAGGCGTCCGTGGAGGGCCTGTGCACCAAGTGCACCCTCGACTACGCCAACGCCGACGGCGACGAGAAGGTGCAGAAGGAGCAGTTCGACGCGCTGCTCTCGCGCGGGGTCAAGGTGATCCTGCTCGACCCGGTGAACGCCGCCGTCACCGCGCCGTGGGTGGAGGACGCCAACAGCAAGGGCGTCAAGGTCATCGCGTACGACCGGCTCGCCTCGGGCCCGGTCGCCGCCTACATCTCCTTCGACAACGAGCGCACCGGCGAACTCCAGGGCCAGGCGCTGCTGGAGGCGATGGGCAAGCAGGCCGCCAACGCCGACATCGTGATGATCAACGGCGCCGAGACCGACCCCAACGCGGCCTCCTTCAAGGCCGGTGCGCACAAGGCGCTGGACACCTCGGTCAGGCGGATCGCCTACGAGCAGTCCGGCGAGTGGAAGCCGGAGGTCGCCGCCGCGAAGATCGACGATGCGATCTCCAAGCTCGGCAAGAACGGCTTCCAGGGCGTGTACTCGGCGAACGACGGCATGGCCGGCGCGATCATCGACGCGCTGCACAAGGCCGGCCGCACCGACGTGCCGGTCGGCGGGCAGGACGCCTCGCTGGACGCGGTCCGCCGGATCCTCACCGGCGAGCAGGCGTACACCATCTACAAGCCGTACCAGCCGGAGGCCGACGCGGCCGCCAGCATGGCGGTCTACCTGGTGAAGGGCATCGACATCACCTCGGTGGCCTCCACCATGACCGACTCGAACGGACTGCAGATCCCCTCGATGCTGCTCACCCCGATCGTCGTCACCAAGGCCAAGGTCGTCGAGACGGTCATCCAGGGCGGCCTCTACAAGGCCGACGAGGTCTGCACCCCGCAGTTCGCGAAGGCGTGCAGGGACGCCGGGATCCCCGGCACCTACTGACCGGAGCGGGCGGCGCGGCTCCTTGTGCGGGGGTGCCGCCCCGCCCGCTCCTCCTCCGACCCCACCGGCCCGTCCGGCCCGTCCTCCGGCTGCCCGGCGGTGACGGCCCGCCAGACCGGGACGGCCAGCACCACCATCGCGGCGCCGAACAGCAGGAAGGTGCCGGACGTGCCGAGCGCCCGCTGCAGCAGCAGGCCCGCGCCCGCACCGGCCGGCATCGCGCTCATGATCACCGCCCGGTAGGCGCCACCGACCGCGCCGCGCACCCGCGGCGGCGTCAACCGCTGCCGGAGCGACACCGTGAGCACGCCCCACATGCCGCCCAGGCAACTGCCCGCGGTCATCGCGGCGAACAGCGGCACCCCGCGCAGGAACACCGGCGCGACGAACACCAGCCCCCAGCCCAGCCGGGTCGCGCACAGCACCGGCACGCTACCGAACCGGCGTTCGGCCCGGTGCGCGGCGAGCGAGCCGATCGCGGTGCCGACGCCGACCGAGCTGAGCAGCACCCCGTAGCCCGCGTCGCCGAGGTGCAGCGGCCCGGTGGTCGCGTACACCACGAACAGCGCCAGGAAGGACGTGTTGGCGAGCGTGGTGAGCACCCCGGCGAGGGTGATCATCCGGATCGCCCGGTGCCGGGCCAGGAACACCAGCCCGGTCCACAGCCGCACCCGCTCGACCTTCGGCACCGGCCGCACCGGCGGCGGGACGCGGCCGACGTCGCGCGGCAGGGCGGTGAGCCGGAGCATCGAGCCGAGGTAGCCCGCCCCGGCGACCAGGAAGGTCACGGGGGCGGCCAGCGCGGTCAGCCAGCCCGCCAGTGCCGGGGCGGCGAACTGGCCGGTGACCCGGACGGTGGTGGCGAGCTGCCCGTTGGCCCGGGTCAGCTCCGCGGCGGGGACGACGGTCGGCAGCACGGTCTCGCCACTGGTGTTGAACACCGTCTCGGCCACGCCCACCAGGAACGCCAGGGCCAGCAGCAGCGGCAGCGACAACGCCCCCGCCCAGGCGGCCGTCCCGATCGCCAGGATCAGCACCGCCCGCGCCCCGTCCGCGGCCACCATCGCCGCCTTCCGGCTGACCCGGTCGGCCAGCATCCCGGCGGGGATCCCGAACAGCAGCCACGGCACCGTGGTCACCGCCATCACCAGCGAGGAGGTGTCCACCGAGCTGGTCAGGTGCGCCACCACCAGCAGCAGGCCCGTCCGCAGCACGCCGTCACCGGTGTTGGCCAGCACGGACGCGCCCAGCAGGACGCGCAGCGGCCGGTTCGCCGGACGGCGGCCGGCGGTTCCGGCGGTTCCGGCGGAGGGCGGCAGCGGCGACGGGCTCACGGACGAAAGCTAGTGCGCGAACTTCCTTGGCGGAACACCCCGTTGACACGTGGGAGGCAGATCACAGGACGGCGACCGGGTACCCGCCCCGGCGCGTACTGTGGTGCACTGGGCGCCTTGCCGAGCGATGGGGAGCGTGCGACATGGACCTGCGGACCGACTACTTCCGGGCCGCCGACGAGGCGGCCGTGCACCAGGTGATGAAGCTCGGGACCCGCCCGCCCGCCGAGTCCTTCGAGTCCGTGCAGGCCCGGGGCATCGACCCGACCGTGGTGTTGCCGCACCTGGTCGCCGCGCTGCGCGGCGGGGAGTCCCCGGTCAAGGACGGCCCGGACCGCTCGGTGTGGCCGACCGGCCTCCAGCCCTGGCACCCCGAGGCGCCGAGCACCGCCGTCGACCTGGACGACCCCTGGATGACCGGCCCCTGGGTGGTCGAACTCTCCGACGAGACCCGCGACGCGCTGGCCGGCATCGAACGCAGGCGGCTGCCCCAGCTCACCACCCAGTGGGGCCGCACCGACGAGGTGAAGAACGTCGAGCGGATCGAACTCATGCGGCTGATCCACCAGTTGGGCGTCCTGGCCCGCCGCGCGCAGAAGGACGGCCAGCACCTCTACTGCGCCCTGACCGGATGAGCCCCCTCGGGTACGCCTTCTTCCGCGCCCCCGGCCCGGAGGCCGTCCGGGCCGCCTTCGACGCCGGCCCCGCCCTGCACGACCCGGCCGCCGCCTTCGAGGTCCTGCACCCCGCCGACGCCGACCCGGGCGACGTCCTGGAACTCCTGGACGAACTGGTCCGCACCCGCCCCGACGCCGACCTGGTCGACCGCACCGTCTGGCCCTCCGCCGGACGGCCGCACTGCTTCGAGATCCCCGGCGACCCCTGGACCACCGGCCCCTGGGCCCACCAACTCACCGCCGCCACCCGCGACCTGCTCGCCACCACCCCCGCCCGCACCCTCCTCGCCCTGCGCCCCCACGGCCGCACCCCACCCGCCCCGGCCCTCGACGCCCTCCCCGCCCTGACCCCGCTGGCCCGCCGCGCCGCCACCGCCGGAGAACACCTCTACTACTGGCTGGCCGCCCCGCCCGCTGAGTGACCACGATGCAACCAACGACCCCCAACGCCGCAGGAACCGCCGTGACGGGCAGGGTCTCCGCGAGCAGCAGGACGGCCCAGCAGAGCGTGAGCAGGGGTTGGGCGAGCTGGAGTTGGCTGGCGCGGGGGACGCCGATCGCGGCCATGCCCCGGTACCAGACCACGAAGCCGCCGAACTGCGAGACGGCGGCCAGGTAGGCGAGGCCGGTGAGGCCGTGCCAGTTCCAGTGCACGGGTTCGGTGGTGAGGGCGAGTGCGCCGGTGAGGGCGGTGACGGGGAGCGCGGCGACCACGCCCCAGGCGATCACCTGCCAGCCGGGCAGGTCGCGGGCCAGGCGTCCGCCTTCCGCGTAGCCGAACGCGCAGAGCAGCAGCGCGCCGAACAGGTACAGGTCGGCGGTGGTCAGGCCCGCGCCGCCGCTCTGCTGGACGGTGAAGGCGAGGACGACGGCCGCCCCGGCCGTCGCGGCGAGCCAGAACGCCCGTGGTGGCCGCGCCCCGGCGCGCAGCGCGCCGACCGCGGCGGTGGCCAGCGGGAGGAGGCCGATCACCACGGCGGAGTGCGCGGTGGAGGAGAGTCGCAGCGCGAGCGTGGACAGCAGCGGGAAGCCGACCGCGCAGCCCACCGCGACGGCGGCCAGCGCGGGCCAGCTGGACCGGGGCGGAACGCGGGCGCCGGTGGCGAGCAGGCAGCTGCCGGCCAGCAGCGCGGCGAGGACGCCGCGCAGGCCGGTGACCGTCCAGGGGCCGAAGCCTTCGAGGGCCCAGGCGGTGGCGGGGAAGCTGAACGAGAAGGAGAGCACCCCGAGGGCGGCCTGCGCGGTGCCGCCGAGCGGCCCGAGCGGTCCGACCGCTATCGGGCGGAGTTCAGTAGCGCTATTCTGTGCTGACATACAGGACGGTAGCAGTTGCCGCCCGCCCGCCGGAAGGGCCGTCGATGAGCTTGCAGGAACTGACGGACGCGCTGCGCAGGACGGTGTTGCGCTACTCGCCGGGTGAGCGGATCCCCAGTAGCAGGGAGCTGGTGGAGCGCTACCGGGTCAGCCCGGTCTCGGTGTCGCGGGCGATCCGGGAGCTGGTCGCGGAGGGCGTGGTGGTGTCCCGGCCGGGGGCGGGGGTCTTCCGGGCCGAGCCGCGTCCGGCGGCCGCGGTACGGGGTGACTTCTCCTGGCAGGAGGTGGCGCTCAGCGCGGAGGCGGGGGCGCCGCCCGCCCGGGTGGTGGACGCCTCGGGGGTGCTGGCGGCGCTCGCCCTGGCCCCGCCGGAGGTGGTCGACCTGAACAGCGGCTACCCGCACTCCTCGCTGCTGCCGGAGCGGGCGCTGGCGGCTGCGCTGGCCCGGGCCGCCCGCCGTCCGGGCGCGTGGGGGCGGCCGCCGCTGGAGGGGCTGCCGGAGTTGCGCGGCTGGTTCGCCCGCGAGTTGGGCGGCGGGGTGACGGCGGCGGAGGTGCTGGTCACCGCGGGCGGGCAGAGCGCGCTGACCTGCGCGTTGCGTTCGCTGGCCCCGCCGGGCGCGCCGGTGTTGGTCGAATCCCCCACCTATCCGGGCCTGTTGGCGATCGCCCGGGCGGCGGGCCTGCGGCCGGTGCCGGTGCCGGTGGACGCGGACGGGGTGCTTCCGGAGCGGCTGGCCGAGGCGTTCGCGGCCTCGGGGGCCCGGCTGTTCGTCTGCCAGCCGCTGTTCCAGAACCCGACCGGCGCCGTCCTGCCGGCCGAGCGGCGGCGGGCGGTGCTGGCGGCGGCCCGGCGGGCGGGGGCGTTCGTGGTGGAGGACGACTTCGCCCGGCTGCTGGCGCACACCGACGCGGGCGAACTGCCGCCGCCGCTGGCCTCGGACGACCCCGACGGCACGGTGGTGCACGTCCGTTCGCTGACCAAGGCGGCCTCGCCGAGCCTGCGGGTGGGCGCGCTGGTGGCCCGGGGTCCGGCGCTGGCCCGGCTGCGCTCCGTCCAGGCGGTGGATTCGTTCTTCGTGCCGCGCCCGCTCCAGGAGGCCGCCCTGGAGTTGGTCACCTCCGCCGACTGGCCGCGTCATCTGCGCACGCTGGCGAGGGAGTTGACCGAGCGGCGGCAGCTGTTCGCCGCCGCCCTGGCCCGGCACGCGCCCGCACTGCTGCCGCCCCGGCTGCCGCGCGGCGGCTTCCACCTGTGGCTGCCGCTGCCCGCCGGGGCCGACCCGGCGGCCTTCACCGCGGCCGCGCTGCGGCACGGCGTCGCCCTCTCCCCCGGCCCGAACTACTTCACCGCCGAGCCCGCGCCCCGGGCCCGGGTCAGCCTGGCCGCCGCCGAGACTCCCGCCCAACTCGCGGCCGCAGCGCACCGCTTGGGCGACGCGCTGGATTCACTTTCCTGACATGCCGTCAATTCACAGCCCCCTGGCGGCCATTACCGGGCGCGCCATCAACTCCCGCTCAGTGGGCGAACTCCAGCAGTGCGATACCGGCCAGCACGGTCGCGCTGGCCGCCAGTCGCAGGCCGCCGAGGCGTTCGCGCAGCACCAGGGTGCCGATCAGGGCGGCGATCACGATGGAGGTCTCGCGCAGCGCGGCGATGGTCGGCAGGTCGCCGACGGTCTGCGCCCAGACCACCAGCCCGTACGCGGCGAGCGACATCAGGCCGCCGCCGAGTCCGACGGCGCGGCCCTCGCGCAGGGCGGGCCACAGGTCGCGGCGGCGGACGGCGGCCACCGCCGCGAACACGGCCGCACCCTGCAGCAGGAACATCCAGGCGATGTACCCGGCGGCGGAGTCGGCGGCCCGGACTCCGCCCGCGTCCACCACGGTGTACCCGGCGATCAGCACGCCGTTTCCCAGGGCGGCTGCGATCGCCGGGAGTTGGGCCCGGCCCGGGCGGCCGCCGACCAGGGTGAGCCCGGCCAGGCCGAGCGAGATGACGGCGACGGCGGCGACCTGCCCGGCGGGCAGCGGGCGGTGCAGGACGGTGGCGGCGAGCAGGGCGACCACCGCCGGGGAGGTGCCCCGGGCGATCGGGTACATCTGCCCGAAGTCGCCGAGCCCGTAGGCGCGGGCCAGTAGCAGTTGGTAGCCGGTCTGCAGCGCGGCGGAGGCCAGCAGGTAGGGCAGGGCGGCCGTTCCGGGCGGCGGGACGAACAGCGCGAACACCGCGCCGAAGGCCACGAACACCAGGTTCATCTGCGCGAGCCCGGCCGTCCGGTCCCGCACCCCGTGCACCAGCGCGTTCCACACGGCGTGCAGCAGCGCGGCGGCCAGCACCACGACCGGAACGGCGCCCTGGGTCACCGGATTCCCCTCCCACCGGATCGATCACCGAAAGATGTACAGCCAACTTAGCGGCTCTCGACCCCCCGGCAACCCCGCCCCCCGAACGTTCGCCACCCCGTCGCCCGACGTTCCACCGGTCGGCACCGGGCACCGCCCCGCCCCCCTTCCCGGACGTTCACAAATCCCCCAAGTTTGCTCGAAGCTGCACGAAAGCCGGTATGATCACGCAACTTCGTTCATCCGAATGCGGTCGACCGGTCCGACGCGCAGCAGCGAACACCTGGGGGGCGTCCGCCGTGATCCTCACCGTCACGCCGAATCCGGCGCTGGACGTCACCTACGCCGTCCCCGGTTTCCGCCCCCGCACCAGCCACCGGGTCACCGGGGTGGCCGCCCAGGCGGGCGGCAAGGGTGTCAACGTGGCCCGGGTGCTGGCCGCGCTGGGGCGGCCCGTCCGCTGCGTGCTGCCGCTCGGCGGCCCCACCGGGGACGCCGTCCGCGCCGATCTGGCCGCCGCCGGGCTGGACCACGTCGAGGTGCCGATCGGCGGCGACACCCGGCGGACGGTCACCGTCGCGGACGGCTCCGACGCCACCGTCCTCAACGAGCCCGGCCCGGCGCTGGCCGCCGCCGAGTGGGACGCCCTGCTCGGCGAGACCGCCCGGCAGCTGCCGCAGGCCGCCGTCCTGGTCCTCGCCGGCAGCCTCCCGCCCGGCGCACCCGCCGACGGCTACGGTCAACTCGTCGCACTGGGACGGCAGTTCCACCTTCCCGTGGTGCTCGACGCGGACGGCCCGGCGCTGCTCGCCGCGCTCCCGGCCCGCCCCACCGTGATCAAGCCGAACGGTGCCGAACTCACCGCCGCCACCGGCCTGCCCGACCCCCGGGACGCCGCCCGGGTGCTGATCCGCCGCGGCGCCGAATCGGTGCTCGCCTCGCTCGGCCCGGACGGCCTGCTCGCCGTCGACCGCCAGGGCGCCTGGCGCTGCACCCCGCCCGCCGCGGTCACCGGCAACCCCACCGGCGCGGGCGACTCGGTGGTCGCCGCCCTCGCCGCCGGACTCTCCGGCAACGCGGGGTGGCCTGCCGTCCTCCCCGACGCGGTCGCCCTCTCCGCCGCCACCGTCCTGCACCCCCGGGCCGGCCACTTCGACGCGGCCGCCTACCGCCACCTGCGCGCCACCCTCACCGCCGTCCGGATCGGCGGCCTGACCCCCCTCACCCTCTGAGCCTTCCCGCCCCCCTGCGCCGTCGCCCCCGTCCGGCACGGTGCGCCGGTGACCACCACGACGACCAGCGCCCGCGCCCACGGCCCCGGTCGACCGGGGCCGGCGGGCCGGCGCTCTCCTCCGCCCGGCGGACCGGGTGCGGTGAGCGACCGGCGCTCACCGCGGGCCTGTCCGGCGGGCGGCGGGTGCGGGGTCAGGTACCGGCGGCGGATTCCGGGCCGGCCTGGCGGCTGCGCAGTTGCTCGTTGATGCGCAGGGCTTCTTCGAGTTGGTCCTCAAGGATGATGATGCGACAGGCCGCGTCGATGGCGGTGCCCTGGTCGACGAGGTCGCGGGCGCGCATCGCGATGCGCAACTGGTAGCGGGAGTAGCGGCGGTGGCCGCCCTCCGAGCGCAGCGGGGTGATGAGGCCCTGGTCGCCGAGGGAGCGCAGGAAGCCTGCGGTGGTGCCGGTCATCTCGGCGGCACGGCCCATGGTGTAGGCGGGGTAGTCGTCGTCGTCGAACGAGCTGCCTGGGTCCGGGGTGTGGGGCTGGTCGGTCGTCGTAGTCACTGCACCTCTCTTGGTTCCGGAGAACGCGTCGAGGGGCCCCGGCGCCGTGACGGCTCCGGGGCCCCGAAGGGTGTACAACACCATCTACCGGCCTTGGCCGGGTTCCTTGTTCCGCACTGCCCCGGAGTGGGGGAGCTGCGGGGATCGCGTATGCGTGACCGGAAACCACCGTCCTCGTACTCAAAGGGGGTCTGCGGTGTCCGCCCGGGTGAAAGGCATCACGGGCCGGGCGATCCTGATGGCGCTCTGTCCCTCCGTTCATCCTCTTCGTGGACTTGCCTTGCGAACTGCTGGTACTGCTCGACGGCAGCCCCTGATCACTGCGGGCCACCCGGCCCGGTCGCCGGCCCTGTCGCCTCACTGCACACACACTGGCTTCAGGACCCCACAACCGTGCCGACCTGCGAACTTCTCGACTCTTCCCGGCAGTTCATGTCTGCCGGGCCATCTCTTCACTGCGCTTACAAGAGAAAAGCTAACTCCACTTCGAGCCAATGTCTACTCCAGCCACGATAGATTTTCCGGTGTTCGAGAGACAGGTACTCTGCGCTCCGCAGGACACGGGACGGGATGCCCGGGCGCCCGGCCCGGGCCACGGGCAGCAGCACGGACGGGAGGGCAACCGGTGGAAGAGCCGAGCACCGCAGGTCGAGGGCGCGCACCGGACCCGCAGGAGCGGACCTCACTGGTGGCCGCCCTCGCCGAAGCCGTCCGCGACCGGGACGAGCGGAGCCTGCGCCGCCTCCTGGCCCGGTTCGCCGAACAGGTCACCCTCACCGACCTGCACGCCCTGCGCGACGCGCTCGACCCCCGTCGCCGCGGCCGACGGCCGGATTCCCGCTAGGGCGGGCGCACCACCCCGATCCGGCTCGCACCCGCCCGCCCCCGGCCCGCACCCGGCCCGCACCCGGCCGCACCCGGCCGCTCCCGCCCCGCTCCCGGCCGTCGACCTGCGGCTTCCGGTAGCCTGGCCAGTCCGACAAGTCACCCCGAGTCGGACATGTCAGGAGCTCTGCGCCATGGCCGCCGTTCCGCCCCCGTCCCCCTCCGCCCTGGTGGCCGCCGTCGACCTCGGCGGGACGAAGACCGCCGGTGCGATCGTCACCGGCACCGGCGAGCTCCTGGCCCGCTCCGAGGGCCCGACGGCCGCGGACGGCGACGCCGAGGCGGTGTTCGCGGGCGTCGCCCGGGTGCTGGAGGAGCTCGCCGGGCACCCGGCCTGGCCGGGCGTCGCGGCGGTCGGCGTGGGCAGCGCGGGGCCGGTCGACACCGCGGCGGGCACCGTCTCCCCGGTCAACATCCCGTCCTGGCGCGGCTTCCCGCTGGTCCGGCGGATCGCCGGGTGCACCGCGCTGCCGGTGCGCCTGCTCGGCGACGGGGTGGCGCTCGCCGAGGCCGAGCACTGGCTGGGCGCCGCCGCCGGGTACCGCGACGCGCTGTGCATGGTCGTCTCCACCGGCGTCGGCGGCGGCCTGGTCCTGGACGGCCGGGTGCACCCCGGCCCGAGCGGCAACGCCGGGCACATCGGCCACGTCAGCGTCCAGTGGGACGGCGAGCCCTGCCCGTGCGGCGGCCGCGGCTGCCTGGAGGGGCTGGCCAGCGGCCCCGCGATCGTCCGGCACGCCCGCGCGGCCGGCTGGCGCCCCGCCGGGGGCAGCCCGCTCACCGCCCGCGCCGTCGCCGACGCCGCCCGCACCGGCGACGGCGCCGCCCTCGCCGCGTTCGACCTCGCCGCGCGGGCCCTGGCCGCCGCGATCGCCGGTACCGCCGCCCTGGTCGAACTCCAGGCCGTCGTCATCGGCGGCGGCGTCGCCCAGTCCGGCCCCCTCCTCTTCGACCCCCTCGCCCGTCACCTCACCCACTACGCCGGCCTTCCCTTCACCCGCGGCCTGCACCTCCACTCCGCCCGCTTCGGCCCCGACGCCGGCCTGATCGGTGCGGCGGCAGCGGCCCTGCGCGGTTGACAGGCCGGGGGCTCCCGCCGTTCCCCGAGCCCCTGAACGCGCGCACTCGTGCGCCCCTGGTCGCCTCCCCTCCCCCTGCCTAGTGCCGCGTCAGGCAGCCTTTGCCGGGAAGGAGCGGCGTCCGGTGCGTGCTGTCGGCGTGCCGGCCGGAAGCCCTCGTACTGGATGTACTCGGGTTTTCGGCCGGTGCGGCGAGAGTGCGTGCCGAGGGGGCACCTCCCAGCCCCCCTTGGGGCTGGGGGAGTCGCGACGGGCGAAGGCTGCCTGACGCGGCACTAGGCTGGAAGCGTGCAGCAGCCGCCCCCGTGGGAGATCGCGACCCCGTCGCGGCGCTCGCGGCTGCCCGGGGTGGCGATGGCCGGGTTCCGGGCGCGGGGGGTGGCGGAGTTGGGGGTGGTGCCGTTCCCGGCGGTGACGTTGGCGATCGACCTGGGGGACGAGCCGTTGACCGTCGCGGGCGGCGGGCGGCCGGTCCGCGGCAGCGCGGTGCTCGGGCTGGGGGCGGGGGGCCTGCGGGGCGGCGGGCGGGACGTGCGGTGCCTGCAGGTGCGGCTGTCGCCGGTGGTGGCGCACGCGGTGCTGGAGGGGTTCGCGGCGGCGGGCGGCCCGCTGGTCGGGTGGGACGCGGTGTGGGGGCGGGAGGCCGTCCGGTGGGAGGAGCGGTTGCGGGCGGCGACCTCCTGGGAGGAGCGGTTCGCCCTGGTGGCGGCGGAGTTGGCCGCCCGCCGCGCGGAGGGCCGCCGGGTGGATCCGGAAGTGGCGTACGTCTGGCGAGAGTTGGTGCGTTCGCACGGTGCGGCGCTGGTGGCGGGGCTGGCGGCGGAGGTGGGGTGGAGCCGCAAGCGGTTGTGGTCGCGGTTCCGGGCTCAGTTGGGGATCGCGCCGAAGCGGGCGGCCCGGCTGGTGCGGTTCGACCACGCGGCGCACCGGTTGGCGGCGGGCGGTCACCCGGCGGCGGTCGCGGCGGAGGCCGGCTACGCGGACCAGTCCCACCTGCACCGGGAGGTCGCGGAGTTCGCCCGGGTGACGCCGTCCGCGGTGGCGCGCGAGCCGTGGCTGTCGGTGGACGAGGCCGCCTGGTCGCTGCCCGGCTACCTGCGCTGACGACGGCCGGGGAACATTCGTCCAAGACCCGGCCCGACCGGGCGGCGAGACTGCGGGCATGACCGAGAACCTGTTCACGTCCCTGTCCCGGTACGGCGTCGACGCGCCCGGTTTCGTCGCCTCGACCTCCGCCCTCGGCGCGGCCTGCGCGCTGGCGGCCGCCGCCCGTCCGTTCCGCGGCCGGCGGGCGGTGGCCGCGCTGGGGGCGGGGCTGCTGGTGCAGGCGGGGGTGTACCTGCACACCACGCTGCACGGCAAGTTCCGGGTGTGGGAGCGGGAGTTGGACGCACTGGGGCTGCGCGGCGACGAGCGGACGCTGGACCTGGGGTGCGGCCGGGGCATGGTGCTGGTCGGGACGGCGCGGCGGCTGCCGCGCGGGCGGGCGGTGGGGGTGGACCTGTGGGCGTCGAAGGACCAGAGCGGCAACACCCCGGACGCGACGCTGGCCAACGCCGTCGCGGCCGGCGTCCGGGACCGGGTCGAGGTGCACACCGCCGACATCACCGAACTGCCGTTCCCCGATGCGGACTTCGACCTGGTCACGTCCGCCCTGGTGATCCACAACATCCCCACCCCGGCCGCCCGGCTGCGCGCCGTGGACGAGGCGCTGCGGGTGCTGCGCCCGGGCGGCCGGCTGCTGATCGCGGACATCTCCCCGATGGCCCGCCGCTACGCCGCGCACCTGGGCGCCGGCACCGTCCGCGACCTCGGCCCGGCGTACTGGTACGGCGGGCCGTGGCTGCCGGTGTCGATGCTCGAACTCCGCAAGGCGGCCCGGCACTAGAAGCTGAGCGATTCGAGCACCAGCAGCGCGCCCACCGCGAGGTTGACCCAGCGGTAGGTGACGATCACGGCGACGAACTCGCGGATGGTCGCGCTGGGCCAGAAGTAGGCGGCGGTGGGCGAGCCGACGACGTGGCCGTTGACGCCCTCGCGGCGGGCGAAGACGGCGGCGCGGAAGGCGTGGAAGTTGTTGGTGACGACGACGCAGCGGTATTCGGGGTCGGCGGCGGCCATGATCGCGTGGCTGAAGCGGAGGTTCTCCTCGGTGGTGCGGGAGCGGTCCTCGCGGAGGATCCGGTCGGCGGGGAAGCCGCGTTCGACCAGGTAGTCGGCCATCGCGTGGGACTCGGGGAGCTGCTCGTCGGTGCCCTTGCCGCCGGAGGCGATCAGCAGCGGGGAGCGGCCGCGGGCGACCTGCCGCTCGTACAGGGCGCGGCCGCGCTCCAGGCGGCTGGCGAGCAGCGGCGGGACCTTGCTGCCGTCGACCAGGCCGGTGCCGAGGACCACGACGTAGTCGACGTCCTCGCGCGGGGTGAGGCGGCCGTACAGGTAGGCGTAGCCGACGAAGCAGGCGAAGAGGAAGGACAGGTAGCAGGCGACCACGAAGACGGTGCGGGCGATCACCACCAGCGCCTCGGAGTCGGCCCGGGTGGCGGCCAGCAGCAGGGCGAACACGGTCAGGATGCCGAGGCCGGAGAGCAGGGCGAGCAGGTTGCCGAGGCTGCGGCCCTCCTTGCGGAGCATCTTGAGGCCGTTGGCGATGAGCAGCCCGGCCAGCACCAGGCTGCCCAGCGCGGGGGTGAGGACCACGACGATCAGGACGGCCTCGGCGGCGGCCGAGTCGGCCCGGTGCAGGGTGGCGAGCAGGGCGAGGGTGAGCAGGGCGACGGAGAGTCCGAGGCAGACGGCGTTGCCGAAGCGGCGCCGGTCGCGGAGTACGCCGACGCCGAAGAGCAGCAGGAAGACGAGCGCGAGGGCGTACAGGAGCATGGGGGAAGCCTAGGCACACGGACCCCGCCCCGTCGCGGTCCAGCGCGCGGGGCGGGGCGGGTGACGGTACGTCAGTGGTGGTCGGCGGGGCCGGCGGGGCTGCCCCCCGGCGCCCCCGGCGCCCCCGGTGCCCCCGGCGGGCCTCAGCGGGCCTCAGCGGCGGCCGGAGAGCACGCCGCCCTTCTCGGGCAGGCCCTCGGCGAGGTCCTCGGCGATCATGCGCTTGGCGATGGCGTCGGCGGCGGCGCGCAGTTCGGCGCTGCGCGGGCGGCCGCGGTCCTCCTCCAGGCGGCGGTTGAGCCAGTCGGACCAGGCCCGGGTGATGGTCGCGGCTTCCCGCTGTCCGGCCTCGGTGTGCTGGTAGAAGCCGTTGTGGGCCTCCAGGAAGCCTTCGACGACCATCCGGTCGAAGACCGGCTGGAGGACCTCCGGGGGGATCCGGCGGCGGGCGGCGATCAGGTTGAGGCTGGCGTGGCCGACGGTGCGGGTGAACAGTTCGACCTGCATGACGGCCCAGCTGCCGGCCACGTCGAGCCGGGTGCCGGAGGTGTTGACGACCTGTCGGGCGGTGTCGAGTCCGGCGTTGCCGAGGAGTTTGGCGACGGCGAGTTCGAGGAGCCTGGAGGAGTCGCCGGAGGAGGGCTGGGCGAAGCCGTCGCCCATGTCGGAGGAGCTGGCCCGGGCGGAGTCGCGGAGCTTGACCTGCTTGAGGAAGAGCGCGACCACGAAGCCGACCAGGGCGACCGGGACGGTCCACAGGAAGACGGTGTGCAGCGAGTCGGCGTACGCCTGGATGACCGGCGCGGCCTGCTCGGGCGGGAGTTCGTGGACGCCGTGCGGGCTCTGCGCGGCGGCGGCCAGCTGCTGCGGGTCGGCGCCGGTGGCCTGGGCGGCCCGGGCGACGCCCGCGGTCAGGTTGGTCTTCAGCGAGTTGGTGTAGATGGTGCCGAAGACGGCGGTGCCGAACGAGGAGCCGAGGGTGCGGAAGAAGGTGACGCCGGAGGTGGCGGTGCCCAGGTCGGAGTAGTCGACGGTGTTCTGCACGGCGATGGTGAGCACCTGCATGGACAGGCCGATGCCGGTGCCGAGCACGAACATGTAGAGGCTGGCCAGCCAGGCGCTGGTGCCGACGTCCAGCAGGGAGAGCAGGTACAGGCCGACGCCCATCACCACCGAGCCGATGATCGGGAAGAGCCGGTACTTGCCGGTCTTGGAGACCACGTTGCCGGAGAAGATCGAGGCGATCAGCAGGCCGAGCACCATCGGCAGGGTGCGCACGCCGGAGACGGTCGCCGAGTCGCCGTCGACGTACTGCAGGAAGGTCGGCAGGAAGGTCAGCGCGCCGAGCATGGCGAAGCCGACGATGAAGCTGAGGATCGAGCAGACGGTGAACACCTGGTTGCGGAACAGCCGCATCGGCAGGGTGGGTTGGGCGGCCCGGGTCTCGACCCAGCAGAACAGGGCGAGCGCGACGACGCCGGCCGCGAACAGGCCGATGATCACGGCCGAGCCCCAGGCGTACTCGTTGCCGCCCCAACTGGTGGCCAGGATCAGGGCGCTGGCGCCGATCGCGACCAGGGTGATGCCCAGGTAGTCGATGACGGGCCGGACGCCGGACTTGACCACGGGGATGTTCCGGGCGGCGGCGATGACCACCACGATCGCGATCGGCACGTTCACGTAGAACGCCCAGCGCCAGGACAGGTGGTCGGTGAACAGGCCGCCGAGCAGCGGGCCGACCACGGTGGCCACGCCGAAGACCGCGCCGATCGCGCCCTGGTACTTGCCGCGTTCGCGCAGCGGGATGACGTCGGCGATCAACGCCATCGAGGTGACCATCAGACCGCCCGCGCCGACGCCCTGGACCGCCCGCCAGATGATCAGCAGCAGCATGTTGGTGGACAGGCCGCACAGGAAGGAGCCGACGATGAAGACGATCGCGGAGACCTGGAAGACCACCTTGCGGCCGAACAGGTCGCCCATCTTGCCGACCAGCGCGGTGGTGACGGTCTCCGCGAGCAGGTAGGAGGTCACCACCCAGGACATGTGGGAGGCCCCGCCGAGGTCGGCCACGATGGTGGGCAGCGCGGTGCCGACGATGGTCTGGTCGAGTGCGGCCAGCAGCATGCCCAGCATGATGGTGCCGAACACGACGTTCCGCTGCCGCCGGTCGAGGACGGGCGGCGCTGCCTGGCTGACTTCGCTGGAGGTGGTCACCCTGGCATCGTCACACTTCGTCCTGGTTTGTCCCGGCCCGACACCCCGGCGGGAGAATCCATGATCAGCCGATGGTGCGACAAGAACCCGACCATGCCGCGTTAGAGGGGCATGGACAGCTCGACGACGACCCGCGGCACCGACGGCGGCCCCCCGGAGTTCCGGGAATTCGCGGTCTCCCAGGCCCGCCACCTGGTGCGCACCGCCTACCTGCTGACCGGCGGTGACGCCCACCTCGCCGAGGACCTCGCCCAGGAAGCGCTCGGCAAGCTGTACGGGAGCTGGCGCCGGATCTCCCGGATGGAGAACCCGGCCGGGTACGCCCGCACCGTCCTGGTCAACACCTTCCTCAGCCACCGGCGCCGGCGCAGCAGCAGCGAGCACGTCACCGACACCTTCGCCGAGGCCCCCGGCCCCGGGGACGACCCGGCGCTGCGCGTCGCCCTGCTCGGCGTGCTCGCCGAACTCCCGCAGCAGGACCGGGCCGTGCTCGTGCTGCGCTACTGGGAGGACCTCGGCGTCGAGGAGACCGCCGCCGCGCTGCGGCTGACCCCCAGCGCCGTCCGGTCGCGCGCCTCCCGGGCCCTGGCGCGGCTGCGCACCCGGCTGGGCGACCAGTTCGACGACCTCGCCCGCCCCTGAGCCCGGCCCTCCCGCCCTTCTCGGCCCTCCCCGCCTTCCCGAACCTCCCGCACCGCACGTCACGGAGCCCCGCCATGCCTTCGCCTTCCGAAGAAGAAGACTTCGCCCGCGTCCTGCGGGCCGGCGCCGAACTGGCGCCCGCCGTGTCCGCCGACGAGTTCGCCCTGGGCGCCGAGCGGCGCGGCCGCCGCCGCGTGCTGCGCCGCCGGATCGGCGTCGCCTCGGCAGTGGCCCTGGTCGCCGCCGCCGGGGTGGTCCCGGCCCTGCTGCCCGACCGCCCGAAGCCGTCCGCCCAGGCCCCGGCCGCGACGCCGCCCCGGGTCGACGACGCGTTCATGCTGGACACCCTGACCTCGCTGCTGCCCGCCGGCGGCACCGTCAGCGACGGGCAGGGCCGCGCGCCCGACCCGAACACGCCCGGACAGGTCCCGCAGGCGTACCTCGGCTACGACGACGGCCACGGCGGCCGGGTCCAACTCCTGCTCGCCATCGACCTGGTGGCCACCCCGGTCACCACCGACGCCCAGCGCCTGCTGTGCTACGAGCCGGTCGTCCCGGGCAGCGCCACCTGCGACCCCGCCACCCGCCCCGACGGCTCGCACCTGCTGACCACCGGCTACGGCGGGCCCGGCAGCGACGACCACAGCCTGAGCGTGGCGTACACCCTCGCCAACGGCCGCCTGGTGCAGGTCGACGAGGTCTCCGCCGACCCGACCGTCAAGGAACTGCCGCTGGACAAGGCCAAGTTGACCGAGATCGTGACCGCCCCGCAGTGGCAGTGGGTGTTCGGCACGCTGGGCACCGCCCCCTCCCGGCCGCCGGCCCGGCCCGCCCCGGCCGGCGACCGGATGCTCTCCGCCCTGACCCCGCTGCTGAACGGCGTCCAGGGCGTCCAGCTGGACACCAGCCGCACCGGCACCGACCTGCCCGGCCGGATCCGGGTCGACGTCACCGCGAACGGCCGCACCAGCGTCCTGCTGCTCAGCGTCACCCCCGGCTGGCGGCGCAGCTACCCGACCGACCCGCAGCTCACCTTCTCCACCATGCACCGCAGCCCCGACCGCCGTCCCGACGGCACCCTGGTCAGCAGCACCGTCCCCCTCGGCGGCGCCCAGCGCACCGCCGACGGCGGCTACCTCGCCAACGCCCTGCTCCCCGACGGCACCGAGGTGAGCCTCCGGCTCTGGAACTCCACCACCGGGCGCGACGGCGAGCGGCCCGGCGACCCCGTGCTCACCACCGACCAGCTGTCCGCCCTGGTCTCCGCCCCGGTCTGGGGCACGATCTGAACCGCGCCCCGGCCGCCGGGCCGCCCCCGTCGGCGGCCCGGCCGGGCCCGCGGCTCAGTCGTTGCGCTCCATGTCGCCGGAGAAACCCTGCTGGACGAAGTGCAGGGAGCCGTCCTTGTTGGGGGTGAGGACCGCGTCCCCGCCGATCGGGTCGCAGCCCGCGCTGACCGTCCCGGTCACGGTGCGGGCGACCAGCCGGGTCTTGGTGGCGGACACCAGGGACGCCTCGTTGGTGCACATCACCTGGCCGGTGCCGAGGCCGCCGTCGGTCTCCACGTAGGCGACCGGGTCACCGACCGCGCCCTGGTGGACGGTGAACCGCATGACGAGCCGCAGCCCGTTCGAGGAGGCGGCCGTTCCCTCGAAGGTGCCCAGGAACGCGTCCGCGACGGCGTCCCCGTCCTCGGCTTCGGGCGAGGGCGAGGGCGAGGGGGGCGGATCGCTCTTCCGCCCGGCCGGGGTGGCCGAGGCGTCCGGCCCCGGGGACTTCCCGGCGCCCGGGCTGGTGACCGCCGCCGGGCTGCCGGACGGCCCGCCCGCTGCCTCCTCGTCGCCGCCCAGCCCGCCCGTCGCGGCCCACACGCCCAGCCCCGCCAGCACCGCCGCGACCACCCCGGTGGCGATCAGCGGCGCCGTCCGCCGCCTGGGCGGCTGCTGCACGATGACGGCGGGGTACGGGTACGCGCCCGGCGGCGTCTGGGAGACGTACGGGTTCGGGGCCGGGTACGCGCCCGGCGGGGTCTGGGAGACGTACGGGTTCGGGGCCGGGTACGCGCCCGGCGGGGTCTGGGACACGTACGGGTCCGCGGGCGGGCCGTACGACGGGGGCGCCTGGTGGGGGGCGGTCGGGGGAACCGTCGGCGGGGCCTGCGGCGGGGCGGCGAGCACGGTCGGCGCGGGCGGCGCGGGCGGCTCCGTGACGGGCCGCGACTCCAGGTCCAGCAGCGCGACGGCCATCCGCGCCACCTCCTCGGACACCGCGCCGGGCAGCCAGCCCCGGTCGCCGAGCCGGGTCAGCCCCGCCGCGCTGCGCTCCAGCCGCTCCCGGAGGGCCGCCGGGGACGGCCGACGCTCCGGCTCCTTGTCCAGGCAGTCGCGCACCAGGGCGAGCAGGTCGCCGTCCAGGCCGCCGAGTTCCGGCTCCTCGTGGACGATCCGGTAGAGCAGCCCGGCCGCGCTGTCCTGCTCGCCGAACGGGGCCCGCCCGGTCGCGGCGAAGACCAGCACCGCGCCGAACCCGAACACGTCACCCGCCGGGCCCGAGGGGCGGCCCTTGGCCTGCTCCGGTGACATGAACCCCGGCGAACCCACCACGTACCCCGACCTGGTCAGCGCGGAGGTCGCGTCCAGTGCCCGGGCGATGCCGAAGTCGATCAGCCGCGGCCCGTCCAGCGCCAGCAGCACGTTCGACGGCTTGACGTCCCGGTGGACCAGCCCCAGTTCGTGCACCGCCTCCAGCGCGTCGGCCAGACCGATGCCCAGCGCCCGCACGGTGTCCGGCGGCAGCGCGCCGAAACGCTGCACCGCGTCCGTCAACGAGGGCCCCGCGACGTACCCGGTGGCCACCCACGGCTGCGCCCCCTCCGTGTCGGCGTCCAGCACCGGCGCGGTCCACCGCCCGCCGACCCGCCGCGCCGCGTCCACCTCCTGCCGGAACCGCTGCCGGAACTCCCGGTCCGCGGCGAACTCCTGACGGACCGTCTTCACCGCCACCGTCCGCCCGCCCGCCGTCCGCCCGAGGAACACCTCCCCCATCCCGCCGGCCCCCAGCCGCCCCAACAACCGGTAGGGCCCGATCGCGTGCGGATCGCCATCGCCGAGAGTCTCCAACGTGCCGCGCTCCTAGGCTGCTTGCCGAACCATCAGGAAATTTCCCGACACCACGCACGGGATCTTCACGGGAACCCTAGGGCTTCTCCCGCCCCGAACGGCACGAGTCCACCTTTTCCGGACCGGATCGGAACCGGACAGTTACGCACCTACAACACGCCCGAACCCACCCGTCCCCCCACCCCCGACCACCACCCCGCCCCCACCCCCGCAGCCCATCGCAGGCGACTCCCTGCCTTCCCCCAACTCCCCGCCCCAGCCAGCCAGCCAGCCGCAGGCGACTGCCCTACCTTCCTCCAACTCCCCTCCCCTGAGCCCGCCGCAGGCGACTCCCCCACCGCCCTCCGCACCGCCCCCCTCAACCCCCCCCACCCCCAAGCCCGCCGCAGGCGACTCCCCACCACCACCCGCACCGCCCCCCTCAACCCCCCACCCTCAAGGCCGCCGCAGGCAACTCCCCCACCGCCCTCCGCACCGCCCCCCTCAACCCCCCACTCTCAAGCCCGCCGCAGGCGACTCCCCCACCGCCCCTCGCACCGCCGTGCGGAAGGCGATCGGCGTGGTGCCGGTCCGCTGGTGGAAGAACTTGGCGAAGTTCGCGGCGTCGGCGAAGCCGAGGTGGTCGGCGATGCGGGCGGCGGAGCTCTCGCTGTGGGCGAGCAGGCGTTTGGCTTCCAGGACGACGCGGCGGTCGACGAACTCCTTGGCGCCGACGCCCGCGGCGGCGAGGGTCGCCCGGGAGAGGGTGCGCGGGGAGTAGCCGAGGAACTTCGCGTAGTCCTCGACCCGGCGGGTGCGGGTGAAGTGGTGCTCGACGGCCTGCCGGAAGCGCCGGTAGGTCTCGCCGGGTTCGGTCGCGGCGCTGCCGCACGGCGCGGGCGGGTTGGCGAGGCGCAGCAGGAGCGCGGCGAGCAGGTGGCGCAGCAGGGCGTGGTGGATCTCGGCGGGCAGGTCCGCGCCGGAGGCGTACTCGCGGTGGAGGTGCCGCAGCGCGTGCCGCAGCGCTTCGCGTTCCGGCCCGTCGGCGTGCAGGACGGCGGCGGCGAAGGGGTCGTCGAGGCGGGCGGCGGCGACCGTCGCGGGGTCGGGGAAGCCGGGTTCGAACAGGACCAGGGTGCCGTCGGCGTCGCCGAGTTCGCCCCACTGCTGGACCTGTCCGGGCCGGACCCACAGCCAGCTGCCGGGTCGGACGGTGTGCGTGGTGAAGTCGACGGTGTGGTGCAGGGTGCCGCGGTCGAGGGTGAGCAGGTGATGGAAGGCGGGGCGCTGGGGCCGGTGGAAGTCGCCCGCGGCGGCCGTCGCGGCGGCGCGGCGGGTGCGGAGTTCGGCGAGGGTCATGACTTCGACGCCGACCGGTCCGCCGGGTGGCGCGGTGAACGGGACCTCGGGGATCGCCGTCCCGGACGTCTGGGGTTCGTTCGCTCGCATGGTCACCACATCCGCTGCCAGGCTACCTCCGGTTGATCTTCCACCGGGAGGGCGATCGACCGCGCCGGGGAAAGGGCGCGGCGGCGGCGGGCGGCCAACCCTTGACTACCCGCGGGTAACCGTTGGAACGTGGCCCCACCCCACCCGGTCCACCGAGGAGCGCGCATGTCCCCCCAGTTCGGCGACTACCAGAACGAGGTCTATTTCGAGGCGCTGTTCGGCGTCGCCCCGAAGTTCCCCATGACGTACGAGGGCCTGGCCGAGCGGGCGCGGCACGCGCTGGCGCCGGAGCTGTGGTCGTACGTGGCGGGCGGGGCGGGTGACGAGCACACCCAGCGGGCGAACGCCGCGGCGTTCGAGCGGTGGGGGCTGGTGCCGCGGATGCTGGTCGGCGCGAAGGAGCGGGACCTGCGGGTGGAGCTGTTCGGGCTGGAGCTGGCCTCGCCGCTGTTCCTGGCCCCGGTGGGGGTGGTGGGGCTGTGCGCGCCGGACGGGCACGGGGACCTGGCGACGGCCCGGGCGGCGGCCCGCACGGGGGTGCCGATGGTGGCGTCCACGCTGTCGGTGGACCCGATGGAGGCGGTGGCGGCGGAGCTGGGCGGCACGCCCGGGTTCTTCCAGCTGTACACGCCGACCGACCGGGCGCTGGCCGAGTCGCTGGTGCACCGGGCCGAGGCGGCCGGGTTCAAGGCGATCGTGGTCACCCTGGACACCTGGGTGACCGGCTGGCGGCCGCGCGACCTGGGCAGTGGCAGCTTCCCGCAGCTGCGCGGCCACTGCCTGGCGAACTACACCTCCGACCCGGTGTTCCGGGCCCGGCTGCAGGACCCGGACGGGGACCCGCGCGGTGCGGTGATGGACTGGGTGCAGATCTTCGGCAACCCGCTGACCTGGGACGACCTGCCGTGGCTGCGTTCGCTGACCAGCCTGCCGATCGTGTTGAAGGGCCTGTGCCACCCGGAGGACGTGCGCCGGGCGAAGGACGCGGGCGTGGACGGGATCTACTGCTCGAACCACGGCGGGCGGCAGGCGAACGGCGGGCTGCCCGCGCTGGCGTCGCTGGCCGAGGTGGTCGAGGCGGCGGACGGCCTGCCGGTGCTGTTCGACTCGGGCGTGCGCAGCGGCGCGGACGCGGTGAAGGCGCTGGCGCTGGGCGCGACGGCGGTCGGCGTGGGCCGGCCGTACGTGTACGGGCTGGCGCTGGGCGGCGAGGCGGGGGTGGTGCACGTGCTGCGCTCGCTGCTGGCGGAGACGGACCTGCTGATGGCGGTGGACGGGTACCCGTCGCTGGAGAGCCTGCGCGCGCCGGGCGCACTGCGAAGCTGCTGAGCGCCGCCGGGGCCGCCGGGCGCCTACCGGGCGCCGACCGGGTGCGTCGCGCCCGACGGGCCCGGCGGCCCGCCTTATTGCGACTTACTTGCAATAACTCTGGGCGTGCAGCAGAGTGGAGGCTGCGGGGTCGTCCGACGATCGTCTTCCCAACCGGCGTCCGCCGGGACGCGGCGCCGGCCCCGCGCCAGCCTTCGGCGCCGCGCGCTCAGCACTCCAGCGGGAGCCGCACCAGCATGGTCTTGCCGCCGCCGTCCTCGTCCGCGACGGTCTCCGCCGCCCCGCCCGCCAGCGCGGCCAGTTCGTGCACCAGGGCCAGGCCCCAGCCACCGCTGCCGTCCTCGTGCGGGACCTCGCGGCGCTGCGGGCAGTGCGGGTGGCGGTCGTGCACCCGGACGGTCAACTCCCGCTCACTGAAGTCGAGTTGAAGCGTGGTGCGGGGCGAGCGGGGGGCGGCGTGGCGGACCGCGTTGGTGACCAGTTCGCTCACCACCAGCAGCACCGTGTCGGTCAGCGGGTGGTCCGCGTCCAGTCCGCGGGCGGCCAGTTCGGCCCGCACGCCGCGGCGCGCCTCGGGCACGGACGCGGGTACGGTCGCCAGGCTCAGGCGGTAGCGCACGGTCTGGGGTGGGTCCGCGACAGCCATGGTCGGTCCCTTCACGAACGGGGGCGACCGGGTGGGAGCGGAAGGGCACCATTGTCCGGCCGCGTCGGGGCTCGGCAGCCCTGCCCCGTCCGAGTGAACCGGACAGATTACCGATACTCAGTACGGTAAGGCCGAACGCCCTGAACTGCGGCGGCGGATGCTGGACAGTGGCCACAACTCGCCAACGCCCGCCATATCCTGGGGATCATGTCCGACGACCTGCTGGAGCCCCTCGGCCTCGGCCCGCTGGAGAGCGCCCTGTACCTGCGGGTGCTGGCCGCCCCGCGCTCCACCTCCGCCCGCCTCGCCGACTCGGTGGACGCCGCCCCCGGGGCACTGCGCACCGCCCTGCACCGCCTGGTGGCGGCCGGCCTGGTGACCAGGCTGGCCGGCAGCCCGACCAGGTACACCGCCGCCCCGCCGGAGGTCGCGGTGGACGCGCTGGCCACCCGGCGCCAACAGGAGCTCGACCAACTACGGCTGCGGGTAAGGGAACTGGCGGTCACGTACGCCGACCTCGGACCGTCCGTCTCCAGCGAACTCGTCGAACTGGTCGAGGGCCAGGACGCGTTGCGGCACCGCGCCGAACAGCTCCAACTCGGCGCCCAGCAGGAGATCCT
Organism: Kitasatospora sp. NPDC004272; assembly: GCF_053603035.1. Classification (NCBI taxonomy): domain Bacteria; kingdom Bacillati; phylum Actinomycetota; class Actinomycetes; order Kitasatosporales; family Streptomycetaceae; genus Kitasatospora; species Kitasatospora sp. NPDC004272. Next base: position 165,623 of record NZ_JBSGET010000002.1, read on the forward strand.
GGCGATCGACTGCCCGCCGTACTTCGACAGCCCGACCGACAACCCGATCGAGTTCCAGCTGCTCGCCCGGGGCGTGGAGTGCCGGGTGCTGTACGACGCGCCGGGCCTGGAGAGCGCCGACAAGCGGGAGTTCGTGCTGCGCTGCGTGGACGCCGGGGAGCAGGCCCGCAGCCTGCCCTCGGTGCGGATGAAGATGCTGGTCGCGGACCGGCGCTGCGCGATGATCCCGCTGAGCTTCGAGGCCACCGAGTCCACCGCCGCGCTGTGGATCCGCCCCTCCCCGCTGCTGACCGCCCTGATCACCTGCTTCGACCTGCTGTGGGAGCGCGCCACCCCGCTGGCCGCGGACCGGCCGCGTGACGAACTCGACGACAAGGACCGCGAGTTGCTCGCCATGATGGCGGCGGGCGCGAAGGACGCGGCGATCGCCCGCAGCCTGGGCATCACCCAGCGCACCATGACCCGCCGGATCGCCCAGCTGATGGGCGAGTTGAACGCCCGGACCCGCTTCCAGGCCGGGCTGCAGGCCGCCAAGCGCGGTTGGCTGTAGGAGGGTTGACGGCAGGTCAGATCTCCGGGCCGCCGCCCGGGACGCGCTCGAAGACCAGGTTGGTGCGGGTCTGCGCGACCGCCGGGTGGGCCGTCAGGTGGTCGACCACGAAGCAGCGCAGCGCCTCCGGGTCGGCCACCGCCACGTGCAGCAGGTAGTCGTCGCTGCCCGCCATGTGGAACACCGCCAGCACGCCCGGCAGGTGCGGCGCGGCGGCCCGGAAGCTGCCGTTCTGCTCCCGGGTGTGCGCCCGCAGCCGCACCGAGATCATCGCCTGCAGCGCCAGCCCGACCGAGGGCAGGTCCACCTCCGCGTGGTAGCCGGCGATCACCCCGCGCTCGCGCAGCGCCCGCACCCGGGCCAGGCAGGTGGACGGCGCGACGCCGACCCGTTCCGCCAGCGCGTTGTTGGGCGTCCGGGCGTCGGCCAGCAGCTCCCGGACGATCGCCCGGTCGACCGCGTCGAGCCCCGCCGCGCGGCCCCGTGGAATGTTCGGCACGCCCCCAGCGTGGCGGCCCGCGCCGAACATCCGCAAGAGCGCCCCCGCCCGGACCGAATCATCTGCCGCCGCCCTGGCCACCGGACGCCCGGGCGTTCACCATCGGGCGGCATGAGCCGACTCGACACCCGAGCCGTGCACGCCGGCCGCGACGACCTCGCCGGACTCGGCACGCACGTCCCCCCGCTCGACCTGTCCACCACCTACCCGGTACCGGACCTCGGCACCGGCGGCGACGCCTACCAGGCGCTGGCCGGCGGCGGGCGGCCGCCCGCCGCCGGCGGCCTGGTCTACCAGCGGCTGTGGAACCCCACCGTCGCCCGCTTCGAACGGGCGCTGGCCGAACTGGCAGATCGGACTAGCACACGTC